>VSJD01000184.1 GCA_008636095.1 Kiritimatiellota bacterium
GAATGTCAACGGCCCGCCGCAGGATAACGTCACCGTCAATGCGCTTAATGAGGGCCCGGTCCTGGCGTTCCTGCTCGGAAATACCCGAGAAGATGTCGGGCTCTTCGTCCGCAAACTCGCTCTCCCGGCCAGGCTCCGCGGCTCGACTGAGCTCGCCGAAGTCCAAAGCGCTACGCCCAGGCGAGATGGCCGGCTCATTTGTTTGTGCCACGCGCACATGTGGCAGGATGCCTTTCTGGTAGTAGGTGGGGCCCTTGCCCAGTTCGATCCGTCGTGTGGCGATGTAAAGCACGCGGTCGTTGGAAAGCGGAATGATGTCGCGTATCCGGTCGTCGCCACGGGTCGGAGTGCCGATCAGCATGGCACCCTTGCAGGCGCTCAGCAGTCCCGCCAGGACTTCGGCGGCACCGGAGGTATTGTGGTCAATCAGCACCATGACCGGTTTATCCATCGGCTGGCTGGTCTTGGCCTGGCAAGCTGTCACGACGGTGTTATAGCCGTCCCGCAGGATAAACAGCGTGTCGCCAGCGCGTGCAAACAAACTGCCGATTTCGACGGCCGACGCCAGATCCATGCCGTCGGCGCCGCGAATATCCAGGATTGCGCCAAAGCAATTAGTACCTCGCCAGGTATTGAATTGTTCCACAATGACGGCGCCCGAATTCGTATATAGGCCATTTACCTTCAGGTAGCCGATTCCCTGGGGCCAAGTTTCCGTTGTGCCCGTGACTGGTGTCTGGATGGCCGAACGCGTCAGTTTGACCACGCGAGTTTCAACGGTTTTTTCGTCGGCGCGGATAGCAAGCTCCAGCGCCTCGCCCTTGCCGCCACGCAGAAGTCGGACGACATCATTCATGAGCATGCCTTCCGTGCTGTGGTTGCCGATTTTGACAATCAGATTGGTTGCGCACAAGCCAGCCGTTGCCGCGGCACTATTGCTGGCGACCTCCATGATCTGGGGCCATTTATCCTTGATCCGGAGTTTGCATCCAATGCCATAAAAAAGTCCTTTTTCCTCGTCCTGCCGCCGCACGGCCTGGTCCTTTGTGAGGATGGCGCCGCCTTCCGGATCTATGGCTTCGATGATCGCATCCAGAACGTTGCTTTTCAGGGTCTCGGCTTCATAAACCACGTGCCGGTCTTCCAGGATGGTGCCGATTTCGGAGACACCGCTCATCATTTCGCGTACGGAGTCCGACCGTGCCGTGGAACCGGCCTTGTCCGCCGGGGCGGATTTGTCCGCTGCAGCGGATTTCTGTTCCGCGTGGATCCCCAATATGAACATCATCAGGAGCGTGGCGGCGAGCATGGATTTAGTCATGGATTTTTCCTGCGTGCGATTGAATAAAAACATTCCAATCCGTCAGCCGACGGATTGGAATGTTTCAGCCGTGAATTTTTTCGGAACGTGATTGCACCTGGGCATTACCTTTTTTTACTTTTGCTTTCAAATCCCGTTTATGCTGTTGCAGTTTGACCATCAGTTCCGGGCGCCGCAGGGCCAGGATCTGGATGGCCAGGATGGCGGCGTTAACCGCGCCGGCGGAACCTAACGCCACGGTGGCCACGGGAATACCGGATGGCATCTGCACGGTCGAAAGCAAGGCATCCAACCCGTCGAGCGCGCCGCTCTTAACGGGCACGCCGATTACCGGCAGGATGGTGTGTGCCGCCAGCACTCCCGCGAGGTGCGCCGCGCCGCCCGCCGCGGCGATGATAACCTGGAGGCCGCGCCGGGATGCGCCCGCCGCATAGGCTGTCGCCAGTTCCGGAGTACGGTGGGCGGAAATCACCCGCGTCTCGGATTGCACGCCGAACCGCTCCAGGGTTTTGACCGTGGCTTCCATCAGGGGCCAATCCGAATCACTGCCCATGATCACACCGACTTGGGGTTTGGTTTTCATAGGTGGTAATTAATCAAGTGTTCGGAATTCGGCATATCAGCCAAGTATGGGAGTATGGGTGTAAGGGCGTATCGGGGTAGGCAAACTTCTTGCTTCCATACGCCCTTACTCCGTTACACCCATACTCTTCAGGTTTTTGTCCTTGAAATTCCCTTGGCGGCGATATCGCGGCGGTAATGGGCATCTTGGAACGTGATCCGGGCCACGACCTGATAAGCTTTTTCAGCCGTCTCAGCCAGTGTCCGACCCAGTGCCGTAACTCCCAGTACCCGTCCGCCGGAGGTCACAATCTGCCCGCCCTCCAGCTTTGTTCCCGCATGAAACACCATTGTCTCGCTCAGGGCGGCGGCTTCCTTCAGGCCGGCAATGGTGTCACCCTTGCGATAGGCGCCGGGATACCCGCCGGCGGTCATGACCACGCACACGCATGCCTCCGGCCGGCAGGCCGCATGTTCCGGCAATAAATTTCCATTTATACAGGCTTCCATGGCCGGAATCAAGTCTCCTTTGAGCCGCGGCAAGATGGCCTGTGTTTCCGGGTCGCCAAACCGGCAATTGAATTCTAAGACCTTGGGTCCCGCGGCCGTCATCATAAGGCCCGCATACAGCACGCCCTGGTAGGTAATGCCCCGCCGGCGAAGTTCCTTCAGCGTCGGGTTGAAAATCGTGTCCAGAACAATTTTGCGGAAATCCGCCGTTTCCATCGGGGCGGGGGAATAGGCCCCCATGCCGCCCGTGTTCAAGCCTTGGTCACCATCCAGGGCCCGTTTATGGTCCTGCGCGGACGGCAGCAAGACGGCCTGCCGTCCATCCACGAGGGCGAGCATCGAGACTTCCTCGCCTTCCAGAAATTCCTCCACGAGAATCTGCCGGCCGGCCTTTCCGAACGACTGGTGAATCATGGCGGTGGCGACGGCATCTTCAGCCTCGCGGGCATTGGCGCAGATGAGTACGCCCTTACCGGCCGCCAACCCGTCAGCCTTGACCACCAGCGGCGCCTTTGCCGCGCGCACATAGGCCAAAGCTTTTTCCGCGTTAGTAAATGTTTCGGACTGTGCCGTCGGTATACCGGCGGCCTGCAGGACGGATTTGGCAAACACTTTACTGCCTTCCAGTTGGGCCGCGGCACGGCAGGGGCCGAAGGCCCGGAACCCCTCGGCTTGCAGCCGATCGGCAAGCCCCGCGCACAGCGGAGCCTCGGGACCGATTATCGTCAGGTCCGGTTTTTCCCGGCGGGCCCAGGCTACCACCCCATCGATATCTTCCGCCGGGATAGGCACATTGATACCGAGTTCGGCCGTGCCGGCATTGCCGGGCGCACAGAACAACACCGGATGCCGCCGGTCACGCGCCAGTTTCCAAGCCAGGGCATGTTCGCGGCCACCGCCGCCAACGATTAGAATTTTCATGGCCATTCTCCTAACCAAGTCGGGTCAGCCACGGATCGGATACTGGCCGAACTCCAGTCCCGCCAGGATAAAAGCTTCCACGTTGGCCAGCACCTTGGCCATGATCTCATCGGGCAGTTGCATGCACGTGCCGCAATGGCCCCCGCTGGTGCGCAGGGCAAATCCTCCGCCGGGCGCCGCCGTACGGATAGCGTCCCGGACTTGGGAGCGCACTTCCTCCGGCGTCACGAACAGGAACCGTTCGGAGGCGATATTGCCGCACAGCATCATGCGATCACCGACCCGCCGTTTGGCTTCCGCCAGGTCCACGTCGCCCGTCGGCAGGTGTTCCAGCGGCTCGATGGCGTCAAGGCCCATGTCCACCATTTGTTCCAGATAATCCATGCAGTTGCCGTGGCAATGCGCGCGCAATTTGCCGCCATGCCGGTGAATGACATCATTGACGCGCTTGTCGTAAGGAAACACGAACTCATCAAACAGCGCATGCCCCATCCACGGCGGCAGCATCACTTCGTGGCCGCTGACGCCGAAATACGGGCCCACGCCGGCGGCCAAGGCCCGTTCCAGCAATTCCGCAACCTGGCTGTTGGCCGCCGCCAGGTAACGGTGCATGGTTTCCCGCTCCATGTGAAACCAGGTATAGACTTCTTCCGTCGTGGAATTCCGGATCAGGTTTCCCAGCGGGTGCCAGACGCCGACGATCGGCAGGCCGCGATCGCCGGCTTTGGCCATTCCCTCCTGCCACTTGGCCACGTCTAACGTCAGCGCCGGCCGCGGTGCTTCCGCCACACGCTTGAAGTCATCCAGCGTCGTCACAAACCGTTTTTCCCAGTGATAATCAATTTCCCCGGCGGGATGATACGTGATCGCGGTGAACGTGCCGACCGCCGTTTCCCGGAGGAGTTGATAGCGCTGGAATTCGCCGGGCCGGTCCTCGATCAGCGTCTTTTCCGAGCGCTTCACGGGCAAGCCTATAAATCCGAAATTCAGGCCACCCACGTCAATGAGGTTATCCGCCACGGTATCGATCAATTCCAGCAAGCGGGCCGCGGCGGGATGCTTTTGGGAATGCGGCGAAATCATCGCCTCGATGGGAACCCGATCGGGCTCCCGAAAGGACCAGGCCGTCTCAAAGCGCTGGCGGTGAGTCATCATGCGAACACATCCTTTATTGTTGTTTTCCGTTCGCAGCTATGGCCAGGGGGTCGCCCGCATATAATGATGTAGTTGCCGGGGATGTATTGAGCAGGGCGATCACGCTTTTGTCATGGTGGGCGCGGTACATACGGGGGGGTTCATTTTCCTGTGCGCGCAGGATTCCGACCAGGTCATAGGGCGGCGGCAGGTGGACCAACCCGAAAGTTTCTTTACCCGCCCTCAACAGGGCCTGGCGGGCGCCTTCCCGAATACGGCGGCGCGCTTCTTCCGGCTGAAGGTGAATGGCAGCCATATTATGCTTGCGATAAGCCGTCGCGGACAAAGTATGGCCGGGATCATCCTGGGTTCCACGCTTGACCGCCACGGTTTCGATCCCGGGCACCAAAGCTTTGGCTTCCTCGGTGAAGGCCTGGCAGCCCGAAGCAAAAATCGTGCGCACCCCTAATTCTCCGGCACACAGTGCGACTGCCCCGAATTCGCCCACCGAAACCCCGTTGATACAAAGGTCGCGCACATTCATACCCCCGGTATGACACAAATGCCCGCGAATGGTACCCGCTTTGGGGTGCTGGCCAATCCACACGGCATACTTGAAGCGGCCATCGTCCAGGGAAAACGGATAGGCTTTACCTGCAGGCCAGTATCGCGCTAATTCCGCGGCTGAATGGAGCAAAGCCGGATTGATGGCGCCGGCCCCATGTCCATCGGCCACAAGAAACCCGGTGGCCCCGGCGGACATGAATCCTTCGATGGCGGCATTAACCTCGCGGGTCAGCAATTCCTTGCCGAACTCATAATAGCGGCCTTCCGGCCTGCACCAGTTTTCACTATCACAGACGCCCGCAACGCCTTCCAGGTCGGTCATAATGTAAATCCGCATGATCATGCCTCCGCCAACATGCTTTCTTTCCGAACCAAACGTGCATTAAATGATGATTTGTTTATAAATGAAATCGGGTTTCTGATTTCCAACTGCCAGTTAAATCTACCGGAATGGCAATACGTCGTCCAGCGCGAATGCGCCGGCCGATGGCCGATAGGATGACCAGGTCACCCCGCCCTCTTGCAATTAAATGCATAGGAATTTCAAAGTTGCGGCGTCTGCCGCCTAATTTATCTTTACAAATTTATAGTAAATATTGTTGACTTATATGAAACTTATGTTAAATTGCTTGCTTTATTAATCAACCGGGGAGACGGCGGGTTATATGCAGGTACTTCTTTTGGCATTGGTCAGCATGGTTTGTGCGGCGGCGAATGATTTTGTTTTCAAGCTGTACGCCCGCCGACACGACTCGACGGGGGCCTATTTAGCCATCATCGGCGTTGTTTGGGCCGGTGTTTTCATGGGCCCCCTGCCGTCGTTTGCGTGCTTGCTGGATTATAAGACGGCCACATGGGGGATCATATCCGGTGTTTTTTCGATTTGTGCCAATATTTTGTTGGTGAAATTGTTAGCCAAAGAGGATGTGGGAATCTGCGCCACAATTTACCGCTTGAATCTCGTGCCGGCCGCGCTTTTAGCATTCATCCTCTTCAAAGAACCGGTAACGGCGCCGCGCCTGACGGCAATTGCCGCCGGCGTCGCGGCGATATGGCTTTTCTCATGGCCAGCCCGAAAATCTGTATCAACATTCGTATTTTCACCCTTCTTCGCCAGTAAGCCCTGTGGCCTCGCTTGCAACGCTATGCGTAGCATTGCGGGCAGGTTGCCACAGGGAGGATCCTCCGTCACCGACGCGGCTATGGAGGACAAGATGGCGTTTCTGGCTTCGCAGGGTTCCGCAAAGATGCCCCGCGGCTT
>VSJD01000111.1 GCA_008636095.1 Kiritimatiellota bacterium
TTATCACCCATCCCTCACTGTTTGTCCGCCGTAGGCGGATCCGCCAATGGCGGAAAATTCCATGCATTTAATTATGCTTGTCACAAAACTTCCGGGCCTGGCCAACAATATCGAGACCGACAACCCGACTCCAAGCCGAAAACAGGCGCTTCGCTGCAGGACCGGGATAAGACGTCCCTATTTTTCTGCCGTCAATCATGGAAATCGGAAGAATGCAGTAGGATGATGTTGTCCAGAATGCTTCCTCGGCATTATAGGCCTCATAAAGGGTCAGATCATCCTCAACCACCTTCATTCCCAGCTTATTTGCCAGTTGGATCACATATTGCCGGCTGATTCCAACCAGAATATTACGGGGCTTGGGCGTATACAGTTTGTCATCCATGACAAAAAAGATATTGGCGCCGGTACCCTCGGCAATGAACCCATCCGTATCCAGCATCAAAGCGAAGGCGTCTTTGTCAATCCGATTCGCATCCCGTTTGGACAGAAAATGCGGGAAACGCGAACGGTTCTTCATCCGTTGTTCATAACATTGCGGCGGCGGCGTGCGGAACAAGGAGGTCACAACATGTTTGCCCTCCGTATAATATCTGGCGTATTCCCTGTGCGGCATGGCGCAGGTATAAGCAATGACGGTCGGAGTTTTATCCGTCTGCCCCAACAGGGGCATGGGAAACGTTTTGCCGGGCGTAACCTGAATATTGGCCCAGATATCATCATCCTTATCAGTCAGATGGATATTGGCCTTAAGAATTTGATCGAGCACCTTATAATAATCCTGCCGCGTGAACAAACAGCCTATGCCGGCATAACCCAACGAACGCCTGAGCCGGATCCAATGCTCTTCCGGCAAAAACCATTTATGCTTGAAAGTCCGCAACGATTCATAGAGCGTCACGCCATATAAAAAACCAATGTCGAAAATAGAAACCTTGGCCTTGCTTTCCGGAATCATTTCGCCATTGATATAAACCAATCTTTCCTTATTCATTGTTTGCTTCCTTTCGCTTTGCAACCAGAGCGCCTGTCTCACAGGCCCAAATGGTTTTATATTGACTGAAAAGTTTCAGCAGTTTTTCCATTGTTTTGAATTCATCGGCAACATACATGCACAATGGGTGCATCAACACTGTCGCCAGCCCCCCTTTCTGCTCTATGGCAACAACCTGTTTTGTGACGATCTCACCCCATTCTTCAATGGAGTAAGATTCTTTTGTCGGATCATCATGAAACGTCCAATTCCGTTTTTGCCGGGCAACATATTCCGGCGTACGGTGGGCATGATAGATGTGGTCATGATCCATGATAATGTTCATCGGATGTGAAATCAGTCCTTCCGGCAATAGTTCCGGAAAAGGCTTGTGCCAGCTGAGATCATCCGAAATATACTTAATGCCGGCCTCGGCCAGGATCCGATAAGTGTGCTGATCATGTACCAAACCATGACTGCGCCAGGAAACCAGATTCCGGCCCAGTCTTTTTTCGGCAATCGCCAGCATTTTGTCCACATCCCGCCGCTGACTGGCATAGGAGCCGTGGGACTGACTATGCGAAATTGAGATATTCCCGCTGACGGCCGCCCAGATTTTGGAAGCCAGACTGCGCGGAAGGCCGGCATAGGTATGGCCGCCAATTTCAACCAGCGCAGCCCCGGCGATCGGCTTGAACTCCTCCCATTGTTCAGCCAGGGTCGCCCCCGTCACATACAGCGTGCTTTTGATTTTATATCGTTCGCAAAGCCGAGCGTAATCGACCGAGATTTTCACTTCCGACAGATTGCGGTTTTTAACAAATAATTGCTCATTGATCTTAAGCGAATCGTGATGCACATCTCCGGTTAAACAAATCATGACTATCTCTTTGGTAAATGATATTGCCTTTACATTGCGGGAGACGAGGCAAGCGTGTCCTTGACCGCCTGGACAATGTGGCGCACACCCAGCCCGTACTGTTCGCGAAGCCAATCCTGGCTCCCCACTTTGCAGACATTCACATCCGGAAGCGTCAAGCGGCGGGTCCGAATGCCCAGGCCGCCGGCATCCATCAGCACTTCGGCTACGGCGCCGCCCATCCCGCCCATGGCGTTGTGCTCCTCCACGGTGATAATGGCTCCGGTCTCCCTGGCTGAGCGCAGGATGGCGTCCTTGTCGATCGGTTTTACCGTATGCAGGCTGATGAGCCGGCACTGAACGCCGTCCGCCGCCAGCTGTTCGGCGGCCAGCTTGCAGTTATAACCGATCGTGCCGGTGAAAATAATCGTGGCATCCCGCCCGTCGCGGACGGTTAACGCCTTGCCGAACCGGAAATCTATCGGACCATCATGAACGGGAGGTTCTTTCTTGTATCCGCACCGGTAATAGACGGGACCCTCGTGGGCGATCATGGCGTGGACCGCCGCCTGCGCCTCGGCAAAAT
This sequence comes from Kiritimatiellota bacterium, assembly GCA_008636095.1. Taxonomy (GTDB): domain Bacteria; phylum Verrucomicrobiota; class Kiritimatiellia; order JAAZAB01; family JAAZAB01; genus VSJD01. The sequence continues at coordinate 2,419 of VSJD01000111.1, forward strand.
CGCACGGCGCCACCACCACCAGGTTCGGCAGGGCGCGCATGATGGCCAGATCCTCGGTGGAATGATGCGAGATGCCGAGCGGCCCATACGCCATGCCGCCGCCAATAATCACGATCTTGACATTGGCGTTGTGATAACAGACGTCATTCCGAATTTGTTCCAGACAGCGCAGGGTGGGGAAGTTGGCGATGGAGTAGGTGATGGCAATATTGCCTTCCATGGCCACGCCGCAGGCGATGCCGGTCATGGCCTGCTCGGCCACGCCGCAGTTGAAATAACGATCGGGAAATGCCTGGGCAAACGGCTCGATTTCACCATAACCGATATCCGCCAGGATCATGAAAATGCGCTTGTCGCGTTGGGCGATGCTCAATAATTCCGTGTTAAATACCTTTCTCATTGCGCCACCTCCAGCTCCTTTAAGGCTTTCGCCAATTGCTCGTCATTGACCGCGCCGTAATGACTCGCCACCGTATTTTCCATCCAGCTGACGCCTTTGCCTTTTATCGTCCGGGCCAATAGCCACGAGGGCTTGCCGGATACGAAGGGGACCTGGTTCAGCGCGGTTTCAATCTGAACATAATCATGGCCGTCAATCTCCTGCACGGCCCAGCGGAAATCTTCCAGCTTGCGGGCAAAGGGCTCCATCTCGATTACGTCTTCCATCTTGCCGAGCGCCTGGACCCGGTTATAATCCACGATGACGGTCAGATTGTCGAAATGATGCTGGGCGGCAAACGCGATTGCCTCCCAGGTGGATCCCTCGTTACAGTCGCCGTCGCTCAGCAGGCAGAAGACCCGGTGCTTTTTCCCCGCCTGCCGGGCGGCCAGCGCCATGCCCACGGCAACCGGCAGACCATGCCCGAGTGAACCGGTGGAAAACTCAACCCCGGGAACATGGTGACTGATATGGCCGGAAAGTTTGCCGTTATCCAGGTAATATGTGTTAAGCCAGTCCTTGGGAAAGAATCCTCGTTCGGCCAGCACGGCATAGACGGCAGCGCCGCCGTGTCCTTTGCTGAGTATAAAGCGGTCGCGCTCGGGCCATTTTGGATCTGCCGGGTCAACCTTAAGGACGGAAGCGTACAGCACCGCCAGCAAGTCGGCCATGGAAAGCATGCTGCCGACATGGCCGCTTTTTCCGCGATGGGTCATCTGGAGGCAATGACAGCGGATGGCTTTGGCCAGGTCGCGATAGGCGACCGGGGTGTTCGTCCGGGGCTTTGGCATGACGCGCTGCTCCTTTCGTTGGTCCGGTTTGAGAACCTAAATTTATATAATGGATAACTTCTGATAAAGAATATGACATATTCTTTTTAGGAGTGCAAGCACTATTTTTATAAAAAAATGAGAGAGAGGGGGGGGTGGGTATTGCCCTGATCATGACGAAAACAAGGACTGCAGCGCCAGAATTCCGGCGCCCAGCAAGGCTCCGTTTTCACCCAGAGTTCCGGGGATAACACGTACAGCGTGGCGGAATGTGGGAATGCTGTATTCGGTCAAACCCTCGTTGACGGATTGGATAAACAACGGGCCCAATTCCACCATGTCGCCGGCCAGCACGATATGGGCGGGATTCAGAACCTGCACCAGGTTGGCCAGCGCCAGGCCAAGCGTTTGGCCGGCTTCGGTTACGGCTGCTCTAATCGCCGGATTATCTCTGGTCAACAGGGCCGCCATGGCTGGAACCGGCAGTCGTTGTCGAGTCTGGCCTGTGATCTGTTGCATGTGCCGCCGTACGGGTTCCAGCGAAGATACGGTTTCCAGACATCCCCGCCGACCGCAGCGGCAGGGTAACCCCTGGCGGTCGATGATTATATGGCCAATTTCACCGGCCAGATGAGTCGCGCCGGTCTGGAGTTGACCTTGATTCACAATTGCACAGCCGATTCCCACGCCGGCATCAACCAGAATAAAATTTTCCAGCGCACGGGCCGCTCCATACCACTGCTCGGCCAATGCCTTGGCGCGGGTAAACGTATCGAAGAAAAAAGGCCCTTGATAGACGCCCTGAAACACATCGGGAATACAGACGCCTTTCCATGCGGGCAGATGGGTGCATTCGATTATCCGTTGTGTTTGGGTGTCATAAATACCCGGGAAAGCAAGTCCAATGCCCATGACTTTGACTTTGGATTGACGAAGCAGCTGATCGGCAATTTTGCGGAGGGTTTGTAACAATGCTTTATGACTGCCTTCCCCGAATATTGGCGCCGAGATCTTATGCCGGATACGGCCTTCCAGGTCAATGACGGCTCCGTGCACGGCATCTTCTTTCAGATAAATGCCGATGGCTTGCAGGACGCGGCTATTGAGTTGAAGCATCTGGCGAGGGCGGCCTCGATCAAGCGGGGCAAGCCCACAGGCTTTGATATACCGTTTTTTCAATAAGTCCCGAGTCAGATTGGTTACGGTTTTAGTATCCAATTTTAAGATGGCCGCCAATTCTACGCGGGAACTATGACCATGCAGATGGAGCTGTCGCAGCAGGGCCACTTCATTCATCCGTCTCATCCGCGGATGTGTACATACGGCGTTGATGATGGATGCTTTAGGTGTTTTCAGAAGCTTTCCTGTGCCTGTAGATCGCAAGCGCCCAAAACTTGCCCGCCGCAGTCCCGACCTCTCAAAGAGGCGTGACTGCGGCGGATTACGCGATCATCTTTCCCTGCGTGGCAAAGACCCAAGGTCTTGCGGACTGAAAAGTCCGCAGACTTCCTGACCTTACCTCTTAATAATACCAGACCCAATCGTAGGGCGGCTCATATCCATACCCACCCCACGTGAAGGCGGAATACAGTCCGGTCTCGGTGTAGTAGATTAACCAATATCCGTAATCCTCCGAATACACGGCAATATCAGCTATGCCGCCGCCATTGAAATCACCCGTCACAGGTATATACCCGTAGCCACCCCATTTGTCTCCGTTAACAAGGTAGCGGTCGTAAAGCGAAGACCAGATATACCAGTAACCCGCCGGCCAGTAATATAAGGCATAGTCAGTTTTGCCGTCGCCATCGTAGTCGCCGCAGGCTGGCCTGCACCAGGAGACACCCCACTGGAAGGCGGAATACAGTCCGGTCCCGGTGTAATAGATATACCAATAGCAGGAATCCTCCGAATACACGGCAATATCAGCCTTGCCGTCGCCATCGAAATCACCTGCCACCGGAATATAGTCGGAGCCGACCCAGTGCATTCCATTATAAAGGAAGCTGCCGGAAAGCGAAGACCAGATATACCAGTAACCCGTCGGCCAGTAATACAATGCAAAGTCAGTTTTGCCATCGCCGTCGTAGTCGCCGGCAACAGGGCAGTAACCGTATCCACCCCACTGGAAGATTGAATACGTTCCAGTTTCCATATAGTAGATATACCAATACCCATCATCCAGCGAATACACGGCAATATCAGTTTGGCCGCCCCCGTTAAAATCGCCGGATACGGGCAGTTGCCGATAGCCGCCCCATTTATCTCCATTAGCAAGGAATCGGCCGTAATAAGAAGACCAGATGGACCATTTTCCATTCATCCAGCCATATAACGAGTAATCGGTCTTGCCATCGCCGTCATAGTCATTTATTGCACCCGTGGTGGTAGGTGGCGTGGGCGTATCCTCCGACCAGCCATTGTCTTTCAAGATGCCCAGAGTAACGGTCCCGGGATCGTGGATGGTTTCGCCCCAATTAACCGAATACGTCATCATGGCGTTGGCGGTGCCGTTAAAAATTTCGTCCAGGTGGGCATAACTCGAACCCTGTGCCCATGTGCTTGGGGCATACAGCTTCACCTTGGCTCCGCCGTTGGCTGCGTTGGCGTTTGCGCCATTGAAATAGACGCT
>VSJD01000101.1 GCA_008636095.1 Kiritimatiellota bacterium
AAAATCATTGAGAATCATCCGGGAGAGCGGCCTCCCTTACAAGCTGGGCCCGATGAGCACGGCCGTCGAAGGGGAGTGGGAGGAGGTCATGGGGGTTGTGGATCGCTGCTTCAGGGAGCTCCGGAAGGAGTGCGGCCGGATCTACATGACGGTCCAGGCCGATTACCGCGAGGGGGCGGTAAACCGGATTGAGGGGAAGATAAAATCGGTGGAAGAAAAGCTATAAGCGTTCATGGGGTTGTCGCGGATTTTCTGATTTGAAAATGAAGTTACGGATCAAAATGGAGTAAGTGGCAATCGCTTATTTACTCTTCGCCCAATAATCCGCCAGCAACTCGGCTTGGTCTAAAACCTTCGTCACCGAAACCGTATATTCACCCGTCGCCGGATCATCAGGCGGATATTTGTATTTGCGTAATATTCGTTTGACCAGCACGCGCAGTTGCGCTTGCACGCTTTCTTTGAGTTGCCAGTCAATCGAGGTGTTCTGGCGCACTTTCTCCACCAGTTCGTAGGCAATTTGTTTGAGGGTCTGGTCGCCCAATACGGCCTCGGCTGTTGGGTTGTCGGCCAGGGCATCAAAAAATGCCAATTCGTCGGGGCGCATGTTCATCTTTTCGCCGCGTTGGTCGGCGGCGCGGATATCCTTAGCCAATTGAATGAGTTCTTCAATCAGCCGCGCCGAGTCAATCAACCCGTTTTGGTAGCGTTTGACGGCTTCTGCCAGCATTTCAGAGAATTTCCTGCCCTGCACCAGGTTCATTTTGGAGCGGGTCTTGATTTCGTCATTGAGCAGGCGTTTGAGCAGTTCGAGCGCCAAGTTCTTCCTTCCCATGCCCTGAATATCGGCCAGGAATTCATCAGACAGGATGGAAATATCCGGCTTTTTGATGCCCGCCGCGTCAAAGACATCAATCACTTCGCTGGAAATAATAGCATCGTTGATGATCTGGCGGATGGCGGTTTCAATTTCTTCGTTGGTGCGGGTTTTGGTCTGGTCGTCAAATTTGGCAAAGCGCGCTTTGATGGCCTGAAAAAAGGCCAGGTCATCGCGGATTTTGAGCGCCTCGGGATGCGGCACTGCCAGCCCGAAGGCTTTTTGCAGGCGGATTACGTTTTCCTTGAAGCGTTCTTTGCCGTTGCGGATGGTGTTGCCTTCTTTGACTTCGGATAGCTCTGAGATGTAATTTGACGCATCCAGGATGAAGTTGAGTTTGGCTTTGGGTTCGAGCGCAAAGTAGCGGCTGTAATCGAAGCGCGCGAACATATCCACCACTACTTCGTACAGTTCCTGCATTTTGGCAACGGCTTCCTCCTGGTCGAAGGTGATTTGGCCTTTGCCCTGGCTGGCGGCGTAGATCAGCATGGCATTCTTCAAATCCTGGGCGATGCCGATATAATCCACCACCAGCCCGCCTTCCTTGTCGCCAAAGACACGGTTGACGCGGGCGATGGCCTGCATCAGGGTGTGCCCGTTCATCGGTTTGTCCACATACATGGTGTGCAGGCAGGGCGCATCGAAGCCGGTCAGGAACATATCGCGCACGATGAGCAGTCGCAGGGGGTCTTTGGGATCTTTCAGGCGGTTGCCAATGGCTTTGCGGCGCTCTTTGTTGCGGATGTGCTCCTGCCAGTCGAGCGGGTCGCTGGCGGAGCCGGTCATAACGATTTTGATGACACCCTTGTCGTCTTCGGAGTTGTACCAGTCCGGGCACAGTTGGATGATTTCCTTGTGCAGTTCCACGCAGATGCGACGGCTCATGCAGACGATCATGCCTTTGCCGTCCGCCGCGCTCAGGCGCTGCTCGAAGTGCCGGATGAGGTCGGCAGCGACCTGCTTAAGGCGGCTGGCGCTGCCCACCACAGCTTCTTTGCTCGCCCATTTGGCAAAGCGCCGCTGGCGGTCGGTCAGTTCGTCGTCTTCAGTGACTTCTTCCACACGCTCATCCAGCAGTTTCTGGTCGGCGGCGGATAGTTCAATTTTGGCCAGGCGGCTTTCGTAGTAGATGCGCACCGTCGCCCCATCCGCCACCGCCTGCTGGATGTCGTACACGTCGATGTAATCGCCAAAGACCGCCTGGGTGTTTTTGTCTTCCTTTTCAATCGGTGTGCCGGTAAAGCCGATGAAGGAGGCATTCGGCAGGGCGTCGCGCATGTGTTTGGCGAAGCCATCAATAAAATCGTATTGACTGCGATGGGCTTCATCGGCAATCACGACCACGTTGCGGCGCTCGGTAAGCCTGGGATATTTCGCGCCGTTTTCTTCAGGCAGGAACTTCTGGATGGTGGTAAAGACAATGCCGCCGGAGGCCACCGAAAGCAATTTTTTCAGGTCGTCGCGGTTGACGGCCTGGGCGGGAGTCTGGCGTAGTAACTGCTGGCAGTTGCTGAAGGTTTCAAACAGTTGCTGGTCCAGGTCGTTGCGGTCGGTCAGCACCACCAGGGTGGGGTTATACATTTCGTCTTGCAAAACCAGTTTCCCGGCGTAAAAGACCATCGAAAGGCTCTTGCCGCTGCCCTGGGTGTGCCAGACCACGCCCGCGCGCTGATCGCCTTTGGGCTGGCATTCGACGCTTGGCAAGCCATAGACGGCCGGGTGTTCGGCGGCAAAATGCCTGCTTTCACTGGCTGAGGCGCGGATGGTGGAGGCAATGGCTTTGTTGACGGCGAAATACTGGTGATAGGCGGCAACTTTTTTGACCGTTTTCTCTTTCATCTTTTCAAAGACGATAAAGTGGCGAATGACATCCAGCAGGGTCTTTTTGTTGAGCAGACCCTTGATAAGCGGTTCCATCTCCGGCTCGTGCCGGGAATCCACAGCGCGCGCGCCATCCACACTTTTCCATTCCATAAAGCGGGAATAATCGCTGGTGATGGTTCCGGCTTTGGCAAACCAGCCGTCGCTGATGACAAGAAAGGCATTGGTGGTAAACAGCGAGGGGATGACCTGCTGGTAGGTTTGCAGTTGGTGGAAGGCCGCCTGCACATCGGCGTTTTCATCGGCGGCGTTTTTGAGTTCGATCACCACTATCGGCAAGCCGTTGATAAACAGGACGATATCGGGGCGTTTGTTGGCCTGCCCCTCGATGACGGTGAACTGGTTGACTGCTAAAAACTCGTTTTTCTCGGGGTGGGTAAAATCTACCAGCCAGACCTTATCAGTACGGGATTTGCCATCGCCCACGCCGAACTTGATATCCACGCCTTCGCTGAGCAGGCGGTGGAAGGCATCGTTGTTGTCAATGACGGTTAGCGCCGGGGCGCGCAGGGCTTTTTTGAAGGCATCTTCGCGCGCCTCGGCGGGGAGGTGCGGGTTGAGCCGATCAATGGCAGCGTGCAGGCGGGCTGGCAGAATTACTTCGCTATAAACACGCTCCGGGTTCACGCCTTCTGCCAGGTCGGGACCAAACAGAACGGTATAACCGTTCTCGTCGCGCAGTAATTCGAGGGCGATTTGCTCGATTTCGGATTCATAAAGAATGCCGCTCATACTTCAATGTCCCCATTCATTAATTTTGGCAGGAGCGTGTCACGCATAGCTGCGAGGGTGCGAGATTCTTCGTCATAAGCGCGAATTTGTGAAATTACTGCTGCTGCAATTAATCCGTATTGTTTTGCAGCAGCTTCTTCTGGAACGACCATCAAGAAAGTATCCAAGCTTGATGCTGGCGTTCGTTGGCGTCCACTCGTACCAATCATGTTTTGGATTGCATGATTTCTAAGATCATTGAAGCGAGCGAGGTAATACCCGTATTCTGGGGGTAACGGTGCTTTGGGATGCAGAACAATGTATTCAGTAGAACCCCATCCCGTTTGTCCATCGGCCAAAAAATCCACGAACGCAGTTTTGCCATTTTCCAAACAAGGGGTTATCCGAGCTAAAAGCGTATCGCCGTTAATAAACTTAGTACCAGAGCCAAAAGGACGGTCTACCCATTCGATTCCGCGATGGCCTTGTGTTGGCATGTTTGCCATATCCAGATAAGGCGCAATTTCGTCTTTTCTTAACGGTCTTGAAGGATTAACTTCAATTGCTTCTGGCAGTGGTTTTACTTCCCACCCCTTTGGAATCATCCCCAACTCACTCTCCACCATCTCGCCGGTTGAGTCGGGGAAATTGAAATCCATAAACCATTCCTTGAAAATGGCATGGGCGATGGCTTCGAGTGTGGCGTTGGTCTGGCGGTTAAGTTCGATTTTTTCATCCAACGCGGAAAGGATGTTACCGATACGGCGTTGGGTGACGATGTCGGATGCAGTAATTTCGAAATTGGAAAAGTCGGTTTTGTTTAGGATAGGAACGGCAGTGCTATGATGACCAGCATTTCTCAATTCATCAGAGATGTTTACCAACGCATAATAAACAAAATCAGGATCAAAAAAAGCCTTGCAAATTACTGAATTGAGTTGCTGATTTGTAACGCTATCTGTTGTAGTCATTACCACTTTTCCCATATCAGAACCGATACAGGAGACACAGACTGACTTTGCAGGTAATAAACAATTTTTTACTGTGTTCTTTCCTTCTTCCGAAAGATAACGTTCCGTTTGATGAATACGCTTTTGCCCCAACATATCTCGTGGCGTAATGAATGGATACTTGTCGCCAAAATTGTTCGGGTTCTGAGTTGGCGGCGTTTTTCCGGTGACTATTCTGCCAATGTCACCAATATTCCAAGTATTCCATCCGTTAGAACTCATCCCCGCTCCCCCCCCAGCTCCGCCTCAATTTGTTCTATTGTAGGCAGGCTTCCCTTGAAAGTATCGGGAATGCTTTCGGTCAATCGATATTCTGAAACACCAATAGGCTTGTTGATGTCGCTCAGGGCATATTCGGCAACGATTTTATCTTTCTTTTTGCAGATAAGAATGCCGATGGTGGGCTGATCGCGGTCGGTTCGCAGTTGGCTGTCGATAGCCTTCAGATAAAAATTGAGCTTGCCGGCATGCTCGGGCTCGAAGTCAACCGCCTTCAGCTCAACAACGACATAGCAATGCAGCTTTGTATGGTAAAAGAGCAGATCGATAAAGAATTCCCGCTCACCAACCTGCAAGGCAATCTGCTTTCCCATATAGGCAAAGCCTGCACCCAGTTCCAGTAAAAACTGTCTAACATGGGCGACCAGAGCGTTTTCCAGGGCCCGCTCATCGTAGTCCTTGGTCATCGTCAGGAAATCAAATACATAGGGGTCTTTGAGTGTCTGGGTGGCAAGATCGGATTGGGGCTTGGGCAGGGTAAGGGCAAAATTGGTCACTGCCTTGCCTTCCCGGTTATACAGACCGCTTTCTATCTGGTGCACCAGAACGCTGCGGCTCCAGTTGTGGGCAATGGTGCATTGCACATAATAGAGTGCCTCATCGATATCCTTGCATTTGGTCATAATGGCAATGTTGTGTCCCCAGGGAATCCGGGTGATGTGGGTGATTGCCCGTTGTCCTGTTTGGTCAACAACTTGTTGGCTTTTTCCATCCTCTTGAATTTGTCCAACAGGTTGTTGGACTTTTTGCTCTGCCGGTAATTGCGAAACAACTTGTTGCGCAATTTGGTTTGGAAGGGTTGCTGAACTATAAAACAGATACCATTTCTTAATATACATAAGATTGCTTCGGGAAAACCCCTTAATATCCGGGAATTCCGCCATCAGATCCGTACTTAACTGCTCAATCAGCCCATCTCCCCACCGGGCATGGGTCTGTTTTGTCACTATGTCGGCGCCAAGGTCCCAGTAGAAATTGAGAAGCTCGGTCTGTACCTTTAAAGCCGCTTTGATTTGGACATTGCGGACTTTGAGCTTTATATCAGACAGCCAGGATTTATATTCTTTATCAATCATCAGATCAGAACTCATAGCCGATCCCCTTCAGGTTCTCACGTATGGTCTTTTCAAGTTCATTTCCTTTGGCAAACTGCTCGGCAAGCTTTGAGGTGAGGCCTTTCATTTTTTCATCAAAAGGGATGCCGTCATCGGCTTCTTCTTCCGTGCCCACATACCGACCGGGCATGAGCACATAGTTGTTGTTCTTTATTTCCTCAATCGTTGCGGATTTGCAAAAGCCCGCTTTGTCTTCGTACTCGCCGTTTTTATTGCGCCAGTTGTGGTAGGTTCCGG
>VSJD01000265.1 GCA_008636095.1 Kiritimatiellota bacterium
ACGATCAATTTTAAGTTCATCGAGATCCATTCCGACTCGATAGTCAAAATTCAGTTTGCCATCGTTTAGCAATCCTCCAGCGGGATACGGGTGTCGATCGATGATAGCAATCCTGTCTAAGCCCAGCCGCTCAAGCTGCATAGCTGCAAACAGACCGGCGGGGCCGGAACCTATAATCAACGCATTATAAGCGTCCATAAACCATTTAAACTCCTGCCTGCTCTTGTACCATATCTTGAAGTTTAGCTACCTTAAATCAATGATGCCGCAGTTCACGAAAAAATTCTTTCCGGAGCCGGCATCAACAACTTCCTCTTTATTCTCTCCATGCTCCATTACAACCGCATTACTTGAAAACCTCGTCCAGCCAGTCGAATAGCTCCTGACTCATGAGACTGCGGTTCTCCATGATGCAGTGACTGGAGGCGCCTTCTTCAGCCGGTGTGATCACGAGCCGCTTCTTGGGATTCGGCAGACCCTCGATACAGAGCTTCGTCTGCCTCTTGATCTCCGGGCTCTGGTATTCCCCGTTAGAAACCAGGATCAGGGACGGCGCGGTGACCTTGGCCGGATCGAAGCGGAAGCCCTTATTAGCCGCCAACAGGCCGGGGAGGTCATCTATCTTCAAGCCGTAGCGCCCGGCTCTTCATGGCGGTTTCCTTAAAGCGGGGATCATTCAAAAGCATCGGGAACAGTGCCGCGCGGTAGTAGTAGGAAGCCCGCTGCAACTGATCACGGGCACTTACGGTGCGTCCTTTGTCCAGTGATTGCTCGCCCCTGGCCTCGACGCGGCGCGCCATTTTGATCCACTGCTCCTGCCAACTGGCGGCGTCGCCGTCCTTGATGTTGGCGGCGGTGTAGAAGGCCTCACCGATCTCACAGCCATGATTCATCGTGGCGCCAAGGATCATCGAACCGAAGATAAAATCCATCTCCAGGTCCTGAAAGTGGAATCGCACATACGCCGCATGGGGATCGACAGCTCTTTCCGGCGCCTTGTTTTGCTGCGCCTTGCTATTCAGGGCTTCTTTCTTCTCAGCGGCGCAGACGGCCCCGGTCGTCCCATAACCTGTCAGGACTATGAACGATAAAAGCACTACCACAATAACACATAATTTCTTCATCATTTCAGACCTCACACTGTTCATAATAGAGAAGCTATAGGGAATTAATCACATTTTTTATTCAGAACGATTAGTCGCCTGCCGGCGATAAGTCGACATCCGGTCGATAAAATCACATTGTTTCTTGAAAAGGTTTTTATTGGTGCGAATGGTATCTGAGAATTCCAGGTTAAGGTCGGATTTGCTTTGGTATGCCGGCCAATCAGGAAGCCCCTTCCCGTTGGGATTACCCGTCTTGGCAAAATTCACCCAGTAATCCATCATTTTATGGGAAAGCTCCATGTCTGTGTCGTTGTAGCCTTCAGATTTACTCATATTTCCGAAAACATACGCCAGTTCTACGCCATGATGTACCTTCAGTTTGCGCGTCATCGCTGTGTCGGGCAGACGGGTGAACAGGTACAGATATGCCCTGGATTTCTTACGTTCCATAGATTGAGCCACAAGCCTTGCCGGTTGGGCGTTTGCCGCCACTGTCAAGAAATGATCTATAGCGGGGGCAACATCTTCTGCTTTATAAGCAGGAAACATCGCAAACGCTTTACCGGATTGATCAGCAAACCTGGATTTCAGGAAAGATTTATATTTTTCAACCGATAAATCCTTTTCATCAGCCAGGTAAAGAGTGCCTTCATTTAAAGTACTGCCGACGATAATCGGCACATCGTGCTGCTGCCCGCCGGAGAATGCCGCCAGCGGATTTTTGGGAAGCACCCAACCGTCAAAGACCGGCGCAAAAAAAGGGGCTTCGTCGTCAAATAAGTCCGTTTTACAATCGGCTGCTTCCACCCATTCCTGCGCGGACTTGGCGCGCATAGCAGCCAGGACATCTTCAGCCTTATCGCAGCCAAGCTTGGCGGTCAGCTTCTGTCCCATTTTCGACACATTTGCCATGTTGCCGTTGAATGCAGGCGATAAATATTCAGAGCCGATGATCGGCCCGCCGCTTTCGGCAATGGCGCGATGAAAAAGCCCTGCTGACAAAGGGCTGATCATCAGCAGTGAAACGGATCTGGATCCGGCGGATTGCCCGAAAATGGTTACGCGATCAGGATTCCCTCCGAATGCGGCAATATTTTTTTGCACCCATTTTAGTGCCGCGATCTGGTCGAGCAAACCGTAGTTGCCGGAAGTGCCATGAGCAGATTCTTTGGACAGCAGCGGATGGACTAAAAATCCCAATGGCCCGAGTCGGTAATTGATGGTCACGACCACCACGCCTTTTTTCGCAAGATTCTTGCCGTTGTATTCCGGCTGAGTCCCGGAACCGAAATTAAAGGCGCCGCCGTGGATCCAGACCATTACCGGCAATCGTTCGTCTGCTTTTTTTGCAGTGGTCCAGACATTCAGATACAGGCAGTCCTCGCTGAATTTGCCACTACCCAACATAAGGACTGACTGTCCCGGCTGTGGGCAGGAGGGGCCGTAAACCGTGCTGTTTCTCACCTGGTTCCACGAAGCGATCTCCTGTGGTGGTTTCCATCGCAGTTCTCCGGCAGGCGGGGCGGCGAAGGGGATTCCCAAAAAAACACGCACGCCATCTTCAACCTTTCCGCTGATCGGTCCGCTATTGATTTGAATAACATCAGATTTTTTCTCATCAGCAAAAGTTCCGACGGGTAAGGTGATCAGTAATAAAATAATTGCCGTCAACTTGATTACCTTCATGAGAGCCTCCTTTGTAAGGGCTTGTTCGATGTGGAAATAGATTTCGAGGCGTCAATTATTTCACATCAACCGTCTCGTTAATATCCAGGAAAGTTAAAACGATCCTGGCGAATTCGGTGGGCGCTTCAAAAATCAAGCTGTGTGTTCCTTTTTTGAATTGAACCAGCCATGCCCCCGGAATAGCTGAGGCCAACGTTTTTGAACTTTCTATCCCCACCACGGTATCCGAAGTTCCAACTACGAGCATAACCTGGTTGGTGATAAGGGGCAGTTTGTCCAGTGGGGTCTTCCAGTGGGTTGTAGCTTCAATTTGGCGCAGAACGGTTGGGCCATCAGATGTTTTACCGCTCAAGTCAACCTTGCTTCCATCTGTCGAGGTTGCGGAGATAATTGCTTTATTTAATCGCTGCGAATACTTCAGCAATAATTCTTGGGTGATCATGCTCCCCATGGAACCCCCAAGGACATTTGCCTTTTTTACTCCAAGGGTGTCAAGAAGGCCAATGACATCATCCGCAAACAATTTACAGGTGAACGTTACGTCATTGGCCGTGGAATATCCCATGCCGCGATTGTCCGGTATAATCAGTTGATATTTCCTTGATAACGCTTCGATGACTTCTTGAGGCCAACGATCCATTGTCCCACCCAACCCCGCGATCATGACGAGTGGTTCACCTGAGCCAATCAATTTGTAGCCAATTTCAATCCCATTCGCATGGACCTGGTAGATGGCATTACCTTGCTTATCCAAACCAATTTTCTTGCCTGATGGTTGTATGTTTTGGGCCGTCGCCCCGGAGACGTAAACAGCCAGCACAATAAGTAGTGAAAAAAGTAGATAAACGGTTTTTTTCATAATGCATTTTTCCTTTCCTTCCTGGTGGATCGAACCAGTGATTTTTTCGCCAACATCCTGATCCTTATCTATGCATGGACAATAGCCTGGCGAGAAGCCACTCAAAGCTGTATTTGCCGCCGGCTTTATCCCAGAGTTTCAATAAGGGGTAATACAGAATCAGCAAAAGCACCGCCAGCATAAAAGCCATCGGCGTACTCACCAAATCCTGTAAATAATATGTTCCCGTTGCCGACTTGACGATTCGCAGAGGTATAAAAAACAGGGCGAAATGGGAGATATAAATGGTAAGCGAATATTTGCTGATCTGCCGGCAGTAGCTCAAAAACATTCCTGGTTTATTTGTGTGATCCGGATTTGCATCATAAATGCGCCACAGAGAGATAAACAGGATCAGAACAACGCCAATCAGAAACATAATCATACTAAAAGAGTTGGGATAAAAAGACAGCGGCGTTATATAGTCGTTCGCCACGGAGAATCCTGGTTTGATTGAACCTGCATAGGCGGTGAAAAGTCCCATGAAAGCTAACATCAACCCGATAATAAGAATAAAGGGGGAATCGGCGGCCAAAAGGTTCTGCGTCATTCTTCTTCCGACGACAAATCCGATCAGCGGAAAAATAATCCAGGGCAAAAGAGGAAATTGTCCGATGAGGAAAAAGCCGAGGATATTATCAAGGACGGTCTTTCCTCCTTGATAATCCTTCGCCGGATCAAAAATGAAATTTGGAATAATATGCGATATCCATCTTACGCTTTCAAATTTCCCTCCATAAAAAGGCGCGAGATCAATAAATGATCTAAGCCATGGCGTCATAAAAAGAACAGCCGAACAAACCAGGAGCAGTCCCCAGGATGGGGCTTTGCGACAAAGAAGCAAGATGATTGTCACGACGCCGATGAAAGTCAGAATATCCCAGTCCCAAAGTTCTTCATAACCTTGAATAATGAGCAAAAACAATAACCCGATCACGAAAATCACCAGGCCGCGGATGACAACCCTGCTTGTGTTTTTTTTGTCCTGCTCAGTGTCCCGTTTTTTTGCGGATATGACCTGGCTCAATCCGACAAGAAAGACAAACCATGATGCTCCAAAATCCCCGCCCAGCAGGTGATTTGAAAAAAAGTAGAGCATGGCATCTCTTCCTTCACCGCTCGAAAGGAATATCGGATAGTGACAGATGACCATTCCGATAAGGGCCAGTGCTCTTAAAACATCAACAGAATCAACTCTTTGCATAGCCATAGGCATCACATCCTTACTGGGCCGGAATGGTGATCTGGGGTAACGATTCCTGCTTGCCCGTATCGGTAAGGGTGAAGATCAGCATGATAAGGGATATCGCCCGCTTGGATTCCAGATCCCGATCGTCGATCCAAAACCAGCGATTGCGATATGCGACGGACACGAATGCATCCTGCGGCTTGCTGTCCGAACACTTAATGCCAAACCTGCCATTGTTATCTGTAATCCCTTTTGCTTCCCGGACGCCGGGGCTTGCCCGTCCTTCCCTGATATCTTCCTCGGGTACTTCGACGCGTGCCGCCAGGAAGGACAGAAGATGCATCATGGGGAATGTCTGTATCGCAATCTCCCGGTTGTTTTCTGGTACGATGCCGTACACCAGCCTGTATTTGTCGGCCCCCGGGTCCAGCCCCAAAAGGTCGCAGAGTTCACGAACCTGCGAGGCGATCTCCGCCGTGGCGCCCTTTGACCAGAAGGAAATGTTGCTGCTCGCCTGGTTGTCTTTGCCCTTGATGGTTTTCATGTGGATAGCGCCGGATATCTGGAGGCTGCGTAAGACGTCAACGACACGAAGGAATTTCTGTTCCGCCGGGCGAAACCCCGCAATGGGTGCGGACCTGTTCCGCAAGCCGTTGATCGAAGCCACCCCCAGCTTGAAGAGCATGTCCGCCGGAATACCGGACTGAACGGCAAACATCATGTTCTCGGGAGAAAAGGGGGTCAGCAGGCTTTTGACGAAAGCGTTGCCGGTCATCGGCACGTAGGTGATGGTCGGCCGATCGGTGTATTTGCCTGACAGGCCGGTCTCGATCGACGCCGATGTGTTAAAGTTGGAAAGTGTAGCGGCGCCTCCCGCGTTGATACCCGTTTCCAGGCTGTAACTGGCGACTATCTGCCCCACATCCACAAAGAAGACAGGTTCAACGTAACGCATTTTGACAATGTTGACGAGGATCTGGCGCTTCCAGGATTCGGTAAGCGTCGCGTTGTAGTCAAAGCGGTCGCGGGAAACCGAGCCGGGGCCTACCGATGCGCATCCTGAAAGAACCAGAATCATCAACCCGAAAAAAATGATGCCGCCGTGTTTCCTCATGATGCCTCCTCCTGAATGGTCATGCACCAACCTTGACGCCCTCGCAAAAGGTCGCACACCTCGTCACACCGGCGAA
>VSJD01000324.1 GCA_008636095.1 Kiritimatiellota bacterium
AAAATCCTGATTGCGGATGATTCGGCGTTTATGCGGCTGACCCTGCGCGACATTCTCGCCAAGGCAGGCTACGATGTGGCCGACGAAGCCGAAACGGGCGAGGAAGCCGTTGAGAAATCAAAGCATCTTAAACCGGACCTGATTACGATGGATATCGTCATGGTGGGCGGCGGCGGAATTGAGGCGGTCAAGAATTTAATCGGCGACAATCCCCAGGTTAAGATTCTCATGGTCAGCGCCATGGGCCAGCAGGCTTTAATGATTGAGGCGATTCAGGCCGGAGCAAAAGGATTCATTATCAAGCCGTTTAAGCCGGACCAGGTTATTGCGGAAGTGAAGAGGATTATTGGGTAGGGGGGGGCTATATAAAGTGTTCGGTGTTCAGTGTTCGGGTTTCGGAGTTCGGTGGAGCATGACCGATGAACCATAAGGCAACAGGCAAGACTTATTTAGATGTCGAGGATTTACAGGTCTATCAGAAGCTCTGCCAGCTTCACCTGGAGATTTGTGATCTTAGCCATGCATGGCCGGCCGAGGAACGATATGAACTCGGCTCGCAGATCCGAAGATCATCCAATAGTTCACCTGCGCAGTTAGCCGAGAAGCATGACGACCGCCACGTGAGGAACAAGGTCGAGGGAGTCAACCGCAGTCGCGGGGAGGCGGGAGAGACCATCCATCACCTATTCATGGCCAAATTAAAGGAATACATCAAGAACGATGTGTACGCGACATATCGCGAGCGTTATAAACAGTGCATTCGAATGCTGAATGGACTCGAGAAGTCGCTTGAACGGCACCTTCCCGAGAAGGAACGCCGTTGGGCCGAATCCCGAACCCTGAACACCGAACCCTGAACACCCGATTAGTTACCATGGAACAGAGGAAAATACGCGTCTTAGTAGTAGATGACTCGGCGCTGATGCGTAAAATCATCAGCGATATCATCAATTCCGACCCGGAATGCGAGGTCGCGGCCACGGCCCGAAACGGGGAAGAGGCCGTTAAAAGCACGGCTATTCTGAGGCCGGATGTCATTACGCTGGATATTCAATTACCCAAGATGGACGGAATTTCCGCCCTGAAATACATAATGAGCGAGTGGCCGACGCCGGTCGTAATTGTTACCGGGCTCACCCAGTTTTTGGGCGAAGATACTCTAAAATGCCTTGAATATGGCGCCGTGGATTTAGTGATCAAGCCCAGCGGCCCGATCTCCCTTGATTTTGAGATAAAAAAAGACGAGCTGTTGCAAAAAGTCAAGGCGGCCAGCCGGGTCAGGCGCAACCTGTTAAAACCAGTGTTTGTTAAAACGCATCCTATCCAAAAGAAAATAAATAATGTTTTGTCCGATAAAATCGTAGTTATAGCAACCTCTACCGGCGGGCCGAAAGCCCTGGCCACAATCTTACCAATACTGGCGCCGGATATCAAAGCCGGGCTAATTGTCATTCAGCACATGCCGGAGGGGTTCACGCGGTCAATGGCGGAGCGGTTAAATGCCGCGTCCAGGTTGATAATTAAAGAGGCTGAAGATGGCGATTCCGTCACACATGGAATGGTCATGATTGCTCCGGGCGGGCGCCATTTGATGTTGGACAAAACGAACGATGGCGTCAAAATTAAACTATTGAATAAATCACGTGAAAACGAGCTTTGTCCTTCGGCGGATATTGCCATGCAGTCCGCCGCGCCGCTCTACGGCCGGAATTGCCTTGGGGTTATTCTTACCGGCATGGGCAGTGACGGGGTAGAAGGTTTAAAGGCCATAAAGCAGGCCGGCGGTAGCACAATAGCGGAAGATGAAGTAACCTGCATCGTTTACGGCATGCCGAAAATTGCCGCAGAGCAAAAAGTTGTTGATAAGATTTTTCCTTTGCCTGAAATAGCGGCTGAAATAATGAAATGGGCGGAGTGATCTGGGGGGGCAGGTGGCGGATGGAAGATGCAGGCAGAGGTTTAAGTGTTCGGCGTTCAGTGTTCAGGTTTCAGGAAAGATTCCGAACACCGAACACTGAACACATTGGTACGATTATGCGCTCAAAACACAGTATTACAGAATGACCCAGGCGGGCGAAGTCAAAATGGAATCCAACCAATACAAAGAATTATTCGCGAGCGAGGCGAAAGAAATATTGGGCATTCTAAATAAATGCCTCGTTAACCTGGAAAAGCATTCCGAAGACAAGGAGTGCCTGAATGAAATATTCAGGCAGGCGCATTCTTTAAAGGGCATGGCCGCTACCATGGGCTATGCTGACATTACGCAGCTGACCCATGCCATGGAAAGCGTCCTGGATCTCCTGCGGCAGGGAAAATTTTCGGCGGATAAAAACATCGTGGGCTTGTTATTTGATTCGTTTGATGCCTTGGAAGCATTAACACGTGCGGCTTCAGGCGGGAACGGCGCTGGTAATCAGCGCGATATTACGGCGTTGGCGGCCAAGCTGGAGAAAGTAGCCGCCGGCCATAAAAGCAAAATGAATCTGATTGAGAAAAAAGAAACGGCAATGCTTCACATGGAAGAACCCGATCGGCGCGAAATAGCCGGAAAAGAAAACCGGCAAGGTGCAGAGGGTGAAACTTACCAGGTGGCGATCACGATTGCCGGGGAAAGCGAGTTTAAGCGGCCGCGTGCTTTTGTGGCCGTAAGAGCCTTGCAGAATGCCGGCAGGGTGGTCAACCCCGAATTGCTTTATAAACAACTGGCCGCGGGCGACTTTGACGGCCATTTTGAATTTCTGCTTGTTACCAACGAGCGGCCGGACTTGATCAGCGCAAAAGTCAAAGCGATTCAGGATGTGGAAAATGTCATCCTTCAGCCCTTTAAATTGGACGAGGCGTCATTATCCTCGGACGAGCCAGCGGAGCAAACGTCCGTTGCCCCCGGGCAAACCAAGCCGAAGGACAGCGGAAAATCAAGGCCTGAAGCGCAGATGGTCCGGGTGCCTTTAAACAAGCTGGATAATTTAATGGACACGGTCGGCGAGCTGGTGATCAATAAATTGAGATTAAAGAATATTGCCAAAGAATTGGACGATAAGTCATTGAATGAAGCCTTGGACCAGATGAGCCGGCTGACCAATGATTTGCAGACGGAAATTATTGATGTGCGGCTTGTGCCTATGGATTATATCTTCAACCGGTTCCCGCGCCTGGTAAGGGATCTGGCTATGCAGGAAAAGAAAGAGGTGGATTTTGTAGTGGCGGGTGCGGATATTGGACTTGATCGAACCATTCTGGACGAGATCAACACTCCCTTAGTTCACCTTCTGAAAAATGCCGTGGCGCACGGCATAGAATTGCCCGAAGCAAGAAAAAAGGCAGGCAAACATCCTGTTGGCCAAGTCACATTATCCGCCCGGCGCGAAAAGGCCTTTGTGGTAATTGAGTTAATTGATGACGGCCGGGGGATGGATGCCGAACTGATCAAAAAAACCGCCATCCAAACGGGGCTAATTTTTGAAGAAGAAGCCTCGAAATTAAGCGCGGAAGACGCGCTGATGCTGATTACTTTGCCGGGCTTCAGTACCAGCGTGGCGGTAACCGAGGCGTCCGGCCGCGGAGTGGGCATGAATGCCGTCAAGACTACCGTGGAGTCTTTTGGCGGCTTTTTGACAATCGAGAGCAATCCGCGCGAGGGTAGCCGGTTTATTTTGAAATTACCGCTCAGCGTGGCCATCATTCAGGCGCTCCTGGTGGGCGTGGCCAATGAAACTTACGCTATCCCGCTGATGAATATTATTGAAATAGCAACCATTAAACCCGATATCATCAAGATGATGGAACATCACGAAGTTATCCCTTATCATGATGAAATCTTGCCTTTGATAAGGCTGAGAGAGCGATTTGGATTCGCGGCCGAAAATAGCGCCGACGCCGGCTTGGCGGTTGGCGCGGAAATCGGAAAAACAGGCCGTAAAACACCAGGACGTCTGGCCATCGTTGTCGTGGAAATGGGGCGCAAAAAAGCCGGGCTGGTGGTGGATCGGTTTCCGAAAAAGCAGGAGGTCGTAATTAAAACTTTGACGGAGCCATTAAAGAACATGCGCGGCGTGGCCGGCGCCACTATTTTGGCCGATGGGAAAGTGGCGCTGATCGCGGATGTGAACGCGCTCTTTTAGTTTGATGTATAGGAATTTTCTGCCAGAGGCTGATCCGCCTCCGGCGGACAATCCTCTGCAGTTCTCGCCACCCGAAGCGGTGACTCGAACCGCCGCTACACCAGATCGGTGTAGGGGCCGTTCGTGAGAACGGCTAAGTTGCGAAGGCTTAATTTAAGACGAGGAAGGACCGATGGAAACAAAACTAACAAAATCACAACTGGGTATCCTGAAAGAAATTGAAACTATCGGGGTCGGCAATGCCGCCACCGGCCTGGCCAGGATGCTGAATAAAAGAGTTGATATTAAAGTGCCTTCCGCCGTGGTGGCCAAATTAGAAAAAGTACCGGGCATGCTTGGCGGACCGGACAAGAAAGTTGCCGCGGTCTATTTTCAGGTCGTCAGCAAGTTTTCCGGCAGTGCCATGCTGGTCTTCCCGGTGGCGGAGGCTTTTCGAATTGCCGAAATTCTTTTAAACCGGCCGAAAAAATCAATCACCGCTTTTGATGAATTAAGCGCGTCGGCCATAAAAGAGCTGGGTAATATTTATCTTGGCGCTTACCTGACGGCCTTGTTTGATTTTCTGAAAATAAGCTTCAAATATTCCGTCCCGAGCATGGTGACGGATATGCTCCAGGCCGTCTTGGACGGCATCTTGATCCAGCTGGCCCTGGAAGCGGAAAGCGCGGTCGTGCTGGATACCGAGTTCAGCATCGCGAAAGAAAAAATCCGCGGCCTTTTTCTTTTTCTTCCCGATCCGGAAGGTATAAAGACAATCTTAAATTCGCTCAAGTCTAAAAATAGCGGAAGATAATGATGACCGCAATACGCAAAGGAGACGCAAAAATGGGAAAGATAAAGGTTTTACTGGCCGATGACGATGCTGGTTTCCGAAAACTTCTGGCCGTGCAGATAAAGGCGTGGGGCTATGATGTGCTTGAGGCGGAAAACGGCAAACAGGCGTTGGAATTGGCCCTGACGGCAGAGCCCGACATAATACTATTGGATTACATGATGCCGGAGATGGATGGCTTCGTGGTTCTGGAGCAGATAAGAAAAACTAACACCGATGTGGCCGTGGTAATGCTTACCGCCTATACCGAGGAAAAAAATATCAAGACGGCGGCCAAGTTGGGCATCAGGGCTTTTGTGCCTAAAATTAATGCCTACGCGGACACGCATGCCTATGTAAAAACGGCGCTGGATACGATCGCGCGCAATTTAAAAGCAAAGGAAACTGCTCAGTAGTCAGCCTGCCAGCGGACAAGGTTGCCACAAAGATGCACAAAAAGCACAAAAAAGAGTGTTAATTTATCATGTTTGTGAATCTTGTGCATTTTTGTGGCAAAAATAATTTAAAACTGCTTTGTCCATGAATAATTATTTTGAAAATCCGTTATATAGAAACGCTTTCTTTGAGGATACCGACCGGATCATGGCTGGTTTCCAGAAGGATTTTTCATTTTTAAAATCGGGTGCCAACAAGAAAGACGCGTTAAAAAATATTCACCGTTATGCCCATAGTCTTAAAGGGCTATCCGCGATGATGGAGTTTAAAGAAAGCGAACAAATTGCGGCGAACTTGGAATCGGCTGCCGGGCAAGCATTAAAAAACGGCTTGGTCGGGCTTGACGAAAACATACTGATCAAAATAAAAAATGGCTTTGATAAAATCTGGGAATTACTTAAGTGCATAAAAGATGATGCCAGGTCGCCGGCAGCCCGTAGGGATGCGCCCGCCTGCAATCCGCAACTATAATAATGCCCCCCGTCACTGATCCGCCTCATGGTTGTGTCATTCTTCCCCTCGAACGCCGTGTGAGGGCACGCGGCCTACATAAAATAACCGAAATTGTAGGCCCGGTGCCCTCACCGGGCGCGGGCTGGCCAAGAATGACACAACCGTGTAACCCACCTC
>VSJD01000114.1 GCA_008636095.1 Kiritimatiellota bacterium
GCCTTGATCACGGATGGGATGAACTCCCGGATATCGCCATCGCAGTGCAGAATAAAAAACAGGCCGTGTTTCGAACAAAACTCGCTGATTTTTTGATGATACGGCATCACCATTTTCGCATACACCTTTGGGGAGAACAGCATTCCGTTTTTATAACAAAGGTCCGCAAAGAACCATACGGCGTCAAATTTAAGCCCCCGGCGTAATCCCAATTCCAGCATGGCGAGAACAAAATCCGTCTGGGTGGCAATAATATCCTCAATAAATTCGGGCTCCACTAACATCAACTCCAACGCCTCTTTGAACCCGATTGTCCTTATGGCATACCAGCATGGTTCAACGGGCGATAGCGCTGCGAACTTGCCGTTTTGCCTGTTATTTCGCATGGCTTCTACTGTCTCGTTACTATATCTTTGCCAATCAACCTGCAGTTTTGGCTTGAGTCTTTCCCAATCCGCGCGGGTCTTTACGGTAAAATCCACCTCCAGCGGTGTCGCATAGTTGGTTTTCCAAGTCTTCATCGTAACTCCGTTTTTATCAACGGCCATCGTCCATTCTGATGTCTCTTCCAGAACTTTTTCCTGGAGCTGCAGACTGCAATCAAAGTGAAATGTTTCTATGTCGTCCAAGCCTAAAAACTTTGAAGGCTCCACCGACGCCGGCAATCCTTCCTTTCGCCAACGTTCGATAGTTTCCGGCCAGAAACAGATTTCAGCCATGGGAATTCTGTCTAAAGTCTTATGTGTAAGCGCGGCTTGGAATCTTTCTTTGCTTGTCATAATGTTTTTATCCTTTGCCGTAATGGCGCAATTATTTGGAAATTTATGGCAGGGCGGTTTCGCCGAAGCCGTTGCGGCGCGCCCGGCGAGTGCGCCCTACCCATTCTATTTCCGCCATGAAGCGTTATGAAAAAAATTATCTTCCGGAATCGGGCGTGAAAGGAAACTGCGCCTTTCTTCCCGGGACACCTTGAAAGCGCCGTCAACGCGGACATGACACCAAGTAAGCGCAATTTGAGGTTTAAGACATTTCATTTCTTCACCGGACAATGTTCCGGCACTTTCTTCGTACGCATCCATGAAACCTTTTGTCGCCTCGGCATTAAAATCCGGCGACTGGGTCAACGCCCGGATATCGCCTTTGCCGACCGGTTGTTCATGGGCAGAACAGCCGCAGAGGATCGCAAAGGCAAGGTCATAAATTCTGGGGCGCCACGTGCACCAGTCGAAATCCACAAACGCGCGAACACCATCCTTGCCCATGAGAATATTGGCCGGTTGGACATCGCCGTGCACTAGAGTATGCGGCAGGGCAAGGTAGGCACCCGGCGGCAAATCATGCGATGATTGCGCAATGAGCCGTTCGTAGGGCTCCAAGACAGGACCGGATTCGGGATTCTCGTTCCTCAACTGTTTGGCGTTCAGTAAAAGCCGTTTCGGATCAGTTTCGCCGCGCGCGCCCATTTTTTCATAGCGGAGCGTGAACCCGCTTCCCACGCGGTGAAAATTTCCCAAGGCCGTTCCGAGCAACGCGGCATCCGCTTCTGCCCCATCGCGCATGTTTCGTCCTTCAATAAATTCGAAAACTTCCCACAGCATATCGCCCTCGCGCCACCAGGTGTTCCCGGCTTCGGATACCAGCGGCGGCTTAACCGGAACGCCTGAGCGCGCAAGATAAAACATGGCCTGATGGTCGAACTGCACGCGCTTTTCGTCGCAATAATCGGCATGCCTCCGGCGCACAAACCATTGTCCCACGCTTGTGCGAAAAACGTAACACGTGTTCCGGCTGCCGCCCGCTCCGGAAGCTGAAATGAAACTCCCCAGACGGTAGGCATCGCAGATCCGTTTCCCAATGGTTTGGGCAATATTTTTCATATGAGTAATTTCGGCTCTTCCGGGTTTAGCGTGGGATTTCGCATTGAGTGCTATCCTCGGCGATATCCTACCGCTCCACCCCTGCCGTCATCCCGCGTGCCCACATCTGTCATCCCGCGTGCCCACATCTGTCATCCCGCGTGCCCACATCTGTCATCCCGAGCTTGTCGAGGGATCTCTTTCCTTTTCCACCCCGGCGCGGGCGCCGACCCGAGTCCGAGCACACTCTCGGCCAAATCCTCCCACGTCGGATTCATCTTTCCGATCAGGGACTCCTTCTTCTCTCTACGCCAACGCTTCAACTGCTTCTCTCGCGCAATCGCATCCCGCGGATCGTTGTACTGCTCGTAGCACGCAAGACGATTCAGGTTGTATCGTTCCGTGAACCCGGACACATCACCCGATCGATGCTGATAGACCCGACGCACCAGGCTGTTCGTGACTCAGATATACAGCGTCGTCTGTCCCTTGTTGGTCAGCATGTAAACGTAAAATGCCTCGCGGGACATGAGATTCCTCGACTTCGCTCGGAATGACGGACGAAGAATGAAGCATGATTAAACGTTAATATGGCCTCGATTCTTGTTTTGAGTCAATGAAAATCCCGCGCTAAACCCGGTAGGACCCACAAATTAATATGCATGCCACGGCAGATCCGCCCGTAGCGAATTTCTTGTGCTCTGCTTGTGCATTTTTGTGGCAAAAAGTTTTGTAATTGTCTCAAATATATATCTTTTTCGCGGCGGCCGCGTAGCCGCGTTCAAATTCGTTGCCGTCATAACCGGGGTCGTTAGCGGGGATATCCACCAGGCGGCATTCGCGTCCTTGCTGTTCACGGGAAATACGCCCGGCAAGCATAATTTTGACCGACTCGGTCAGCGCCGGAACAGGCGCAATTGCGTTCTTCTTCGTTTCCATATAGTCGCAAATCCTGTCCAGGAGTGCCGCGTAAATCTTCGCCGTATCCACCCGGAACTGGTAGGTTGCCTTGGTAGTCATGATAACAAATTCAAATGGCTGCCAGGCGCCCTGAAACGTATTGTAGGTGGCGGTAACGCCATTGGCGTATTTTACAAAAAAAGTCTCGCAAATTTTCCCATCTATGCTGCTTCTACCCATAAATGCGCACGACTGGGCTCCGGTCCCGACGAGGCCTTCAATTCCCTCCACTACGTGGACGGCATAATTGAACTCATCCACGCCGGCGGTTCCAAAGACATTCAAGATTTTACCCCGTTCGGATTCCGGCTGGCCGGCAAAATTGACAATTTCCTGCGCATATCGGACCGAAGAACTGCCCAGAATCACGGCACCGGCGGCGGCCAGTTTTTCAATCGTTTTACAGTCCCTGATATTGCCGACAATCGGTTTGTCAATGAACACCGGCTTCTTTTTGGCGATAAACGGCTTGGCATACGCTAGATGTTTATCCCAGTTGCAGCTGTGCACAAAGGCAACGTCCACGCAGTCGGCAAGCTCTTCCAGCGTGCGGCAGCGTTTTTCCAGGTTATATTTGCCGATAAAGGCCTCCACTTCATCATCTCCCCGGAAACCGTCATTATAGACGGCCACGTACCGCGCCCGATTCCCTGTTTTCAAGTACTCCGCAAAGGACTTCGGATGAGAAATGTCAATATTGACTGCACCAATCCTGATCATAGTTTTATCCTTTCTTAAAAAATTTACCATTTGTATTCAGCTTCGCAAACGGGAACAGGAGCTTTATTCTTGATTGACTCGTTGACTTTAAAACTGATCACCGCCGCCCGGGCGGCCTTCACCAAGCCATTCGGCGGTTCGGTGTCATTAATAATCGCATCGGCCAACTGATCAATCTCGATTGCCTGGCCTTTATCCACAATGCCATATTCCAGCCGGGCGCGTTCCTGAGCCTCAAAGCCGAAATAGCTCATTTCCCGAAAATCATTGATATATATCGCCTTTCCGGCACAGTAGATTTCCGTGGCTTCTTTCGGGAAAGCGGCGCATCCGGCGCTGGCAATCAAAGTTGTCCCCACGGATCCATCGGCAAACGTTATCGTGATTACTCCGCTATCCGGGATCTTTACTTTGGCCGGATCAAGAAACGTGCCTCCCGAGGCATAGACCAAAACCGGGGGTGACTGAACCAGTTCGCATAATAAGTCGAAGATATGGCACCCTTCGCCCACAAAACGGCCGCCGCCGACTTTGGGATCATGGGTCCAGCTGTCTTCCGGAAACGGCGCCTGGATCCGGTGATAAATCATTTTCTTGCCGCTTACCGTATTTAAAAGCCCGCAGGCCTTGGCAACCAGCGGCGCCATGCCGCGGTTATAGCCGACCGTATATTTCACGCCGGCTTTATTCACTGCCTCAGCCACGGCCCGGCATTCCTCCCGATTCAACCCCATGGGTTTTTCACAGAGGATATGTTTGCCGGCTTCGGCCGCCTGAATGCTTAAGGCCGCATGGGAGTCGTGGCGGGTCGTAATAAACACCGCGTGAATCGCCGGGTCCGCGAGAAGCTTGTGCAGATCGGTGGTGGCATAGTCCGCGCCGGTATCTTTGGCTACCTGATCCGCGACGGCCTGGTCAATATCCATTGCGGCATAAATTCTGAATTTCGGATTTTTCTTCAAATTAGGGATATGCATACCCCTGGCAAATCCGCCGCAGCCAATCAGTCCTACATTGATCGTTTGCATCGAATAATCCTTTTTGGGATGGTTTGTTCCGTAAGGACGCTGTTAAAGTTGTATCGCACCTGCCCTGCACGATGTTCCTTTTTCGGAAGTTAATCTAACATACGGACCGGCCCGGCGTAAATGTTCGATCCTGCAATTCTATTGCACTATTTTGCACCTTAAAGAGCTGGGTGGCCCCAATGAAAACCTAAACGACTTGGGCAATAATCCGTTAGGGCGCAGGATAGACGCGGCGGTAATATTGGCCGGGTGATACGTGATAGCGCTTTTTGAATTGCCGATAAAAATAATAAGGACTGGCAAAACCGACCGCTTCGGCAATCGTGCCCACTTTCATTTCGGTGTTGCCCATTAAGACCACGGCCTGCGAAAGCCGGTAGTTAATCAGGTAGTTGATCGGCGAAAGTCCCGTGAGCCGACGAAACCCGTGGCTTAAGGCGCTGACCGACATCGCCACAGCCCGCGCCACGTCGGCCAGTTTGACATGGTCACGGTAATGCTGATGCAGGTAGCGCACGGCGGCATTGATCCTGGCCTGTTGGACAGACGGTGAACGATTAGGTTGACTGGCCTTGGTTCGCCGACGCACATTCCCGGTCAGGTTCCGCGCCATCAGTAAGACCAGTTGCGCAAATAGCAGTCTTATCGTCGTTTCACGATAGGGCCGTTGCATATGATATTCATTGATCAACTGTTGGAAGAGATTCAACCATTCATTAGGCGTCTGGACAATCATGACCGCCGGGAAACGGAATGGCGGGCACATGGACACAGTGAATTTAGTCTGCGCCAAGTCCAGGCGTTTACACTCGTCCGGACGGCAGGAACCATGCCAGGTTTTGGGCGGCACCCATAACACATGCCCATCCCCCACCCGATACCGGCGGCCGGCAATGATGACATCGGTCCGGCCATTGACGATATAACTCATCTGATAAAGATCGAGGTGTTGATGGGATTTACCGAGAAAGGAACCCGCCAAGGTAGTATGGTTGGGCCCCTCAATCCGGGCCGAACGATAAATCGCCTTCAGGAAGCGCTGTAATGCGGATTCGTCCATAGATCACTCCTCCCCTCGCGAACGTCTGGCCGGCAGGGATGAGACCACGGTCATGCTTTATTCTTCTTTCACTAATGCGGGCTGTGCCCGTAACCCAATTACGCCGTTTCCCCGGCAGTGTGGCGAGTCGAGTAGACCGGAGGAATTTCACCTCCAGTCCCTCACGGAACCGTACGTGAATCTCTCGATTCATACGGCTCTTGTTGTTCAATCACAAGGAAGGGTCCTTATGATTTTGCTTTATCCATTCGGTTCATCCCATTCCTGGTTGGCCTCTGAATAACGCTGAACAACATGACCCCTTTGCTCCCTGTCCTTTCGGACAGTTCATTGCTACTACGGGTCATTCCG
>VSJD01000143.1 GCA_008636095.1 Kiritimatiellota bacterium
TTGCCCCTTCGCCTGATTTTCCTTGACGCTTCGTTTGGCACACGTCATTCTACCCTCCCCCCATTAAACAGGCGTTTTAACCATTGTTTGCAAGAAATCAGGCAACAGGAAGTAAAAATGCAAAGATTATACGTACTGATCGTCGGATTGATGGTGTCAATCCAAATGGCCGGCGCTACGACGAATTACGTTGACCGGTATGGCACGAATCCAACGCCGAATTACACGAACTGGGCAACGGCGGCGACGAATATTCAGCTCGCGGTAGATGTGGCGGCGGTCGGCAATACCGTGCTGGTAAGTAACGGCGTGTATGATACCGGCGGGAAAATAACACCGAGTTATGCGTTGACTAACCGCGTATGCGCAACCACGGCCATTATTTTGCGCAGTGTCAATGGTCCGAATTATACGTCCATCAAAGGCCAACCATCGCCCAACGGCTTAATGGGGACAGGGGCGGTGCGGTGTGTGTATTTGGCCGGTGGCGCAAGTTTGATTGGATTCACACTGACCAATGGATATGCGATGACGAATGGAACTATGGGAAATGAGCGGGGCGGGGCAGGCGTTATGGTTGAAACCAGCGGGAGTGTAAGCAACTGCGTGATAGTGGGTAATTATGGAGATAGATATGGTGGCGGCGTATTTTTGAATAATGGCGGGACGTTGAATAATTGCGTAATATCCAATAATTCTAACATAGCGTATGGCGGTGGGGTAGCGAGTATAGGCGGGACTATAAACAACTGCATAATTGTCAATAACAGTCTTGGAACTTTGGGCGGCGGCGTTATGGCAAGAGCGAACACGGAAATAAATAATTGTCTGATTGCCGGAAATATAACCACCGCTGGTAGCGGCGGCGGCCTGTTTTTGTGGTTTTCCCCGGTAAAGTTGAACAATTGCACGATTGTTGGCAACGATTCCGGCGCCTCCGAAGGCGGGGGAATTAATTTTTATCAATGTTACGCATCGCTGACAAATTGTATCGTCTGGGGGAATACATCAACCTATGGTACAAGCAGTAATATTTACAACCAAGCTACGCAAGATTTCAGTTATGTATGTTCCGGGCCGACAAAGGCCGGGACGGGGAACACCGACTCTGACCCGCAATTTGTTGGGCCGGCCACCGGGAATTATCGCCTGACGGCGAATTCGCCCTGTGTGAATGCGGGAATATATCAGAGTTGGATGACCGGCGCGGCTGATATTGACGGGCATCGGCGGCTGGACAAATTCAGCGGCATTGTGGATATGGGGTGTTATGAATATGTTCCCAAAGGCACAATTGTTACTGTTCCGTAGCTGCTCGCGCCGTTCTTCTTGAGCCATGTGCCGACTTGCCGGAGGATGCGTCCGTCGTGGGGATCAACGGAACCATCCGGTTTCGGGCCGATTCCAGAACGTTGTCATTACCTGGCGAATGCCGGCCTAATTTTTATGCTTCGTTCGGGCAATGACATGTTCCTGCAAATCTTTGGTCAACAGCTTGAAAATTTGCGAATAACCAGCCACGCGGACCGGAATATTGCCGAATTTTTCCGGCTGTTCCATGGCAAGGCGCAGACGTTCTTCAGTGACCACGTTAAATTGCATCTGGCCGACTCCCATACTGACGGCTGTTTGGATAATTTGTGACAAGCGTTGAATTCCTGCGTTGCCGTTGATCAGGGTGGGATGAAGATCAATAATGGCGGCGGTTGCTCCGGCTGATTTATGGTGCGGAAGTTTTGCCAGGGTATTGATCAGCGCGGTGACGCCTTTTTCATCCCGTCCTTGTTGTGCGGAAAGCGAATAGGCGATCGGTTCGCTTGCCCGACGGCCGTCGGGCGTCGCCCCCAGAAGTTTTCCAAAACTGATGTTGGATATAAACGAAAACAGGTGGACAAAAAATCGTCCGTTAAGGGCGGAACGGTATTTGTCCATCTGGTCGATAAAATAATTTGTCACCCACGCTGCAATTTCGTCAACTTCGGATACGTCGTTTCCGTATTTGGACGCGCCTTTGAGCAGAAGCTGGCGAATGGGCTCATATCCTTCAAAGTTGGCGCGTAACACTGCCAATAGTTTGGCGGCGTCAATTTTCTTTTCCTCAAATAAAAGCTTTTTAATGGCGATCAGGGAATCGGCAACATTGGCGGCGCCCATAAAGCAGATTGAATGATAATTATAAATCGCTCCGCCGTCGGTAATGTCGCGACCGCGTTCAATACAGGCGTCGGTGAGCACTGACCAGCATGGCAGGGGGCCTTCCTCTCTCTGCGCCAGTTCGCCCCGGTTAATGGTGTAAATCATGTTTTTTATGAAGAAATCCATTTGGCGCTGGAAGGCGCCGATTAAAGCTTCATAACCGGTAAAGCTTGTCAATAGTCCGGTGTGCGGCCCGATTTGCTCGTTGGTGCGCAGATCTTTGCCGTCGAAGAGCGCTAATTCCAGGCATTTAATTGCGCAAAACCATCCCGAAACCGCGTGCGGGTTGGCTTTGCCCGGAATGGTCAACTCGATACATCCTATGGGGGCGAAATCCCGGGCATCCTCGATCTTAATTCCACGGTCAGCCAGGGCTTTAATGAAACATTCTTCGTTAAAGAAGAACGGTATTCCGCCGCCCCGGCTGGCGAGATCGGCGCAACGGTCAATAAACACTTTGGGCGTGTGCCGATTGATTCGGACCGAGAGATCGCGCACAAAGCCGGCATTTTTGGTTGCCTCAAGAATGATGTAACTCATTTCATTTACGGCGCATTGTCCTGCCGCATTTACTCCGCCCAGCGTGATGGCCTGGACGTCATATTCCAGGTAAAGTTTACAAGCCAATTCCTCCATCAGTTCGACCGCTTCGGAGCGTGTGATTCTGCCGGCGGCGATATCCGTTGCGTAATATGGGTATAGAATCTGGTCGAGTCGTCCGATGGAATTGGCATTGATCCCGTCCTCCCCACAGGTCAAAATATGACTCAGCCAAAGCGACTGGACCGCCTCGTATAATGTTCGGGCGCCTTCGGCCGGAACCCGTTTGCACATTTTCGCCATATCGGTTTTGTCCATGGAACGGGCTAATTCGGCATAACGTTTGCCAAGCAGAATTCCGGCCTCACAAATCCATAAACCGGCTTTCCAGAAATTTTCCTGTTGCGGGAAATCCATTTCGGTAATAGCGGCCCGGGCCATACGCTCTTCAATCTCGCCTTGGATGCCTTTGAATCCGATGCGTAATACTTTTGCATAATCGCGGATGGAATGATTCTCAATCCATCCGAGCCCCGAAAAAATTCCTTGCGTGCTTCCGCAGAAATATTCTGCTGTTGGTTGGCCGATCGCTATGCGCGGCGTTCGTCTTTTTCCTTCGGGATATAATTGCAACACCCTTTTTTCTACCGCGCCGGCTTCTTGCAGATCAACACCCAGTTCCTTAATACGGTCGGCTTGCCTGCGATTTTCTTGATTAAGGAAACCAAAATCACCCGGCAGGTGTTCGCCTGCCAGGCGCCAATCGGGGTAAATTCGAAT
The DNA here is from genome assembly GCA_008636095.1 of Kiritimatiellota bacterium. Lineage (GTDB taxonomy): Bacteria > Verrucomicrobiota > Kiritimatiellia > JAAZAB01 > JAAZAB01 > VSJD01. Next base: position 3,517 of record VSJD01000143.1, read on the forward strand.
CGGGGCAAGTTTCACCAGTTCGCGTAATAATGTTGCCCGGCCCTGTACCACGGAAAGGTTTTGATCGGTACGATATAAGGCAACATCGCGCGAAAACGGGTTGAGATCAGGAATCCACGAGCCTTTTCTTTTCATGGTTTCGTCGCGTAACCGTGAAATTCGTTCCGGAACCGCTGCTTTGGAACAAAAGGCCATGCTTTCCTGGTTCATACCATCTCCTTTACCATTCGTCAGAGTTGCGCATTCAATTTCACCGCTGCAGTTTTCAATGGCCGTTTTGGCCAGTGCCAGGCCGATTCCCGTTCCGCCGGAGCGGTTCGAGTAAAACAAGAGGGATTAGGGTCAACCCGGTGCACAATTATGCCGGAGACCATGCTCGGTTGGCGCAACACCAGTGTGGCGCTTATAAGCATGGCTGAAGTTACTTGGATCTTTATAACCTAATTGGTAGGCGACGGCCTTCACTGAAATTCCGGATTGAAGCCAAGTCCGGGCGCATTTCATTTTCAGGTTTTGGAAATAAGCTTGCGGCGATATTTTTAATCGCCGGTTGAACAATCGATTGAGTGTGACCGGCGCTATGGCCAGGTAATTGCACAAAACGCCGACGGCATCGCGCGTGGCTATGTGTTCTTTCATCCAGCGTTGAGCCAGGTCAAATTGCACGGCCGGAGTTCCGGTCAGATCAGGCGCAATATAAGTCTGCGCGAAAAGCAATTCAATTTCCATGCGTATATTGAGCAATTTAAACGGTGTGAACTGGTCTATAGCACGCACCATTTTCCGGCAAGCTGCGTGAAGATATTGCAATCGTCTAATCTTTTGTTCCGACACTTTAATCATCAAGTATTGTCCTTCTTCCGGTTTAACAAATGGAACGAGCGGCGGAGAACGCCAGGCCCAAAAGATACGATAATACGGCTTTCCCTTCGGCAGGGTGAAACCGTGCAGACAGTCCGGGCTGAAAATAAACATCTCGCCGCGTTTTAATATCAACGTTTTGCTGGGTAGTTGCATGTGACAACACCCGCCCAACGCGAGAGAATAATACCACACTATCGTTCGCATAATTGGCCGCGGAAAAATGCCCGGCAAGGGCGGCGCCGCAACGGCGGCGACTAAATCCAATCCCTGTTCCTCCAATGGCTTCAAAACCGGAACGGGAGCCGGCAGATTAATTGCATGGGTTCTATGTTTTAAGCCGGTTTTCATAACGCATGTTATATTTAACCATGACGATTTATAACACCAGAATAATGCTGACTTATTTATGCCGGATAATTACAGTATAGTCAAAACAAAAGAATAAATTTATTATTACATATAATAGATGTCGTTTAATAAAAAGGAGCTAAAAACCATGACAAAATTAATCGTCGGAGCAGTTGTATTTGGCGGACTTTTCCTGAATAACATCTTTGCCGCCATGGTAGTCATTCCCCATGGGCAGTATCCGTTAGATCCCCGCTATACAAACGCCCTGAAGACGGCCGGCATCAACTGCTTCCTGGAAGGTGCATCAAGAGACGTGCCTAACATGAGCTACACGAACGTATTTGACATAAACATGGAGAATCAGGCCGGCTACACAGTTCGGATCAATCATTATTATAAAAACCACATGCAAATACAAAAGGCAGCATGGGCGCCGCATTTTCCCGGCTGGATATTCCGAAACGGTTGGAGTGATGGTGTTCCTTATGACGCGTTAATAGACGGCAATGGGAATACCCTTCCCTATGGATGTCTGAGCACTTATGATGGAATCGCTAAATTGGTGCCTGCGCTGGATACAGTGCAGAAGTATTGCGATTTTTACTTGGAAAATTATATTAAGCCAATGATTAAGGCCAGATATGAACAAGGTGTGTATATGTTTATCATAAATCAGGAGGATTACTGGAGATATTGGCAATTTGAAGGAAACCCCCAATATACTTTAAGCAAGTTTTTCCCTTTACACGACTATCATGAATATGACGGCCTGAGCCTTGCGGAAAAGGAAAAAAGAATGCGGGAAGTTGTCATGATGTTTTACAAGAAATTGTATGAATGGAAAAACGATAATTATCCGAAGGTTATTCTGACTCATTCCCTGGCATGTGGCCATAATAACGGTACGAATGGAACAATGCTGAAATCCATGCAGGACATTCCCTGGGTGGATTGGTTTGGGATGAATGGCGGCAGCCCCATGTATATGGTCGGAGCAAGTTCGAATGGAATAGAAGCGCCTGCCAATGATCCCGGCCGAGGCAGTCCGTATCCGATGTTTAAACAAATGATAGAGACAAATTATTTTGAATATCTGAATGCGGATGGCGTGGTGGAAAATCGTCAGAGCCGTGGGTGGGGAATTGCCCAGACGGAGTCGGACCAGTACTCGTTTGCACCCGGCACGCCGGAACAATTCTTAAAACTGCCGGAACAATATTCAAATACCAGATATTATGAT
>VSJD01000277.1 GCA_008636095.1 Kiritimatiellota bacterium
GTGGCCATGTCCAAGGAGCAGTATCTGTGGATGAAAAAGGCGATTGCAAACTGGCGGTACGTACAGCTAACGCTCAAGCGCATGCAGCAGATTTCCCGCTTGGTGCTCTTCCGCACCATCCCTGAACCGCCGCGCCGTAAGCCATTGAGCAAGCGAGTATTAGGCCTTAACTAAGCGCCATTCGGGTCAGACTTAAATATTAAATAATATATCTGACCAAACGGGCGGAATATGCGAGACAGGGAGCAAGGCAAGACCTTTTGCAAAGCATGCGGGGTAGACAAAGAACCCCTGACACTGATGCCCCCATGAAACCATTTCCGAGATGTATGTTTTTTAAAAAATATGAATGCATTTTCCATTGGCCGATTCATCTGGATTAAAAAGAAAGACACGGTCCCGAACCGGTATCTGGTGTTTCAAAAGGTGTTCCGGCTGGCTGACCCGCCAACCAGCGCGCGTTTGAAAATCAGCGCCTATTCCCATTATCAGGTTGCCTTGAACGGCAACCTGCTGGGGCGGGGCCCGGATCCTTCGAATCACCGGCGTTATTATTACGACGTTTATAATGTCCGTGCCTCCTTGCGCCGCGGGCAGAACGTCATAACCGTGCTGGCTTATGCGTTCGGCCCGGAGTTGCCCTGGCCGGAAACCGCCTATCTTCCGGGAGAATCCGGCTGGCTGATTTTTGAGTTGGAGTGCCTCCGGGCAAACGGACGTACGGTATGCCTTGGATCGGATGACACGTGGCGGGTCCGGCCTGCCGATGCCTGGGCGCAACGCACGTCCGGCTATACCGAGTTGCGCGCGGCTTACAAGGAATATTATGATGCCAACAAGTTCGGTTATGACGGGTTGTATTTACCCGACGCCGGGGGGGGAGGGCGTTGGGCCAGTGCCGTTGAATTGGCGCCCGCCGACTTGATCCATGATTACGCGTTTCATCCCAAGGAAATCAAACCGTTCCGCTACCGGGACCACTATCCCGTGGCGGCCTACAGCATTGACGGCGGTTTTGCCTATGGCTTTACAAAAAACAGGGGCTGGCAGATTGAAAATCCGGAGGCCCTGGTCAAAGCCTATCCCGTGGGCCGTTATTATGAAATGTTGCATAAGGGGGAACCGAATTTTCCGAAAGGCCGCCTGAAAACCGCCGCCGGGTATGCCTGTGCCGTCCACCGGGTTGCCGGAATCGGCGATCCCTCGCTGTGGATTGATTTTGGCAGCATGCAATACGGTTTCTTCTGCCTGGAGCTCGAGACTTCCGCCGCGGGCAGCGTTGTGAACGTGGGGTATGGCGAATCCCCAAATATCACCTATATTGACCGCTATACTACCCGGCCGGGGCGTCAGGTCTTCAGCCCGTTCCATAACCGCGCCGGGCGGTATATGATCCTGACGTTTTCAAAAATCGCCGCGCCCATTCGCATCTGGGACCTGCGTTTCCGGCACTGTGACTACCCGGCCCGGGAACGCGGTTCTTTTTCCTCGTCATCCGCGCTACTGGACCGGATCAGGACAACTTCGATCCGTACGTTGCGCCTTAACATGCACAGCCATTTTGAGGATTGCCCGTGGCGCGAGCAAAAGCTATATGTCGGCGACCTGTATGCGGAGTCGCTCGCGTGTTATTACTCGCTGGGTGAGTATGCCTATGTAAAAAAGAACCTGCAACAGCTGACCGCCTACCAGGCGCCCGACGGATGGGTATCCTCGGCCGGGCCCGGATGTTCAAGGGGTGGCGGGCCAATCGTTGATTTCCCCTTATACTTTGTTTTTGTGCTTCGGGACTACTACCTCTTTTCCGGCGATCGCCAAACGCTGGCCGGACTTTACCCGCTGGCGGTGGCCCAGTTGAATCGCTACCGGGACATGGGGCTGCGCCGGGAAGGACTCTTGAATATCGGTAAAGCCGACACGTTTTCCAACTGGTGCTTTATTAACTGGGGTGATGTGGTGAAAAAAGGACAGTGTGCGCCGTTGAATTTTCTCCTGGCGCGCGGGCTGGCCGCCGCAATGGAAATGGCCACGTGGTTGAACAAGCCGGAAGAGTGTGACGTGTTCCGCAAGACCTTCGACGCGTTGCGCCGGGCAACCGCGTCGGCGTTCTGGGATTCAGCGCGGGGATTGTACCGGGATGGGCGTTTTAACGGCCGGCCGATCGCTCATTATACCACCGAAACCAACACGTTGGCGCTCTTGTCCGGGATCCCGGACCTGCGTCAGACGCGGCGCATTCTGGATGCCTTGCAACAAGGCCGGCTGGCGTTACAGACTCCCACGGCATTTTTTAACGCGTTTGTGGCCGATGCCTTGTTCCGGAACTACCGAACTGCGCCGGCCCTGCGCTTGATCGAGGAATATTGGGGACAAATGCTTCAGCATGGCGCCAATACGTTCTGGGAAATGTTTCTCCCCGAGACACCTCCCGCCGGCCACCCGCCGAAATATGTGAGCCTGTGCCATGGCTGGTCGAGCGGTCCGGCTTTTTTGTTGCCTGCTTATGTGCTGGGTATCCGTCCGATCCAGCCGGGATTCCGGACGTTTACCGTGGATCCGCAACTGCAGACCTTGACTTCTGTTGCGGGGATAGTTCCTACGCCCCATGGGCCGATTTCGTTCAGTTATGAATCCGGCACGCTCTCGATCCGCCACCCGCCGCTGACAACGCCCGTGATCAGCAAACGTCGGCATTTTGGGACCGGAACAAAAATCATCCTTCGTGAGGAAGGCCCCAATACTCGTATTCCCGTACCAGCGCGTGTTTGATGGTGGACTTTATTAAAGCCGTGTACAGCGTCATCTGCATGCCGGCGGCAGGTCTTGGCCTCCACGGCTTACGGAGCTGCGCCCCATTCCCCGTCCGGCAGGTTCCATCCGCCGCCCAGGGCCTTGTAAAGCTGGATGACGGCCGTCAGGCGATAGAGTTGGGTCTGCGCCAGGTTATTTTCGGCCGGGAACAACTGCTGTTGGGCTTCGAGCACCTCGTAATAACTGGCCTTGCCGGCGACATAGCGATCGCGTGACACTGCGACCGCATCCACATAGCAGCGCACACAGCGCGTTTGCTGGGTGAAAACGTCTTCCAGTTTGACGCGCGTAACCAGTGCATTGGCCACGTCCTGGAATGACGTGCGCACGGTCTGTTCATAAGTAATCGCCGCTTCTTCACTTTGTGCGCGCGCCTGGCGAATCTGCGCCATCAGCGCGCCGCCCTGGAAAATCGGCCCGGCCAGGTTGCCGCCGATGCTCCAGGCCATGGCATCGTTGTTGAACGAATTCAGGTCCGGACTCACACGCCCGAATAGCGTGGTCAGGCCGATTTTAGGGAAGCATTGGGCGATAGCGACCCCGATCTGGGCGTTAGCCGCACGCAGGGTCTGTTCCGCCGCGCGAATATCCGGCCGCCGCCTAAGCAGATCGGAGGGTAATCCGGCAGGCACCTCCGGCGGCTTATCCTGCCGGAGCAGGGTTGTATCGCGCGGCACGATCCCCGGATTGCGGCCGAGCAGAAGATTAATCTGGTTTTCCTTGATCACAATCCGCCGCTCGATATCTGGAATCATAGCGGCGGTTGAAGCCGCGGCGGCTTCAGCCCGGGAGGTTTCCAGCCGCGAGGCGGCGCCGCCGGCCAGTTTTTGTCTGAAAATATCCAGACTTTCTTCAAATGAAAGCGTTGTCCGTTTCGCGATCACTAACTCGAGGTCCAGCTCCAAAAGTTCGAAATAGGCCTGGGCCACACTGCAGACGACCGTCAGCATGATCCCGCGCCGGTTTTCAGTGGTGGCCAACAGCTGGGCTTGCGCGGCTTCGTTCAGGCGGCGGATGCGGCCCCAGAGATCAAGCTCCCACGTGGCCGAGGCGGCGAGCATCAGGGGATTTCCCGTTTGGCCGTCGGCGGGCGAAGCGTTGCCGCGAAATGCATTGCGACTGCGTTCCAGATCGCCTTGATAGCCGATCTGCGGGAAAAACTGGGCACGTGATTGCGCCGCCATTGCCTGGTACTCCTCGACGCGCTTAATGGCGATGCGCAAGTCGTAATTATTGGTGAGCGCGGTTCGAACCAGTTCGTGAAGCGTGTCGTCGGCAAACACATCCCACCACGGTAAATCGGCCATCGTAACCTGCTGGCTGACAACGCCCTGGCCGAGGAACCCGGCCGGCGCATCCACCGCCGGCGTCTTAAATCGGGGGCCCATGGCGCACCCGCCGGCCAGCAGGGCCACCAGGATCAGCAGGCTAACATGGCTGTATTTGAATGGAGATGACATAAGCTATATAGTAATTTTAATCCTGACGGGACGAGGGCGTCCCGCCTCCATTATTGGTGGCGCAGTCAGGTGCCCCGCATCGGATTCTAATGAACTGTTTTAAATATCAGTCCGAGTATCATGGAGAATGACTTTCCTCCGTCTTCTCCTTTGGCAACGCGGTACGCTTCGGCTCCTTGCCATGAATCAAATGCTGGATAAAGGAAAAGGAGACGGGAATGATGAAAATGGCGATGCAGGTGGCGGCCAGCATGCCGCCGATCACCGCCGTGCCAAGCACCTGGCGCGAGACCGCGCCGGAGCCGGTGGCGACCCACAGCGGCACACAGCCCAGGATAAACGCGAAGGCCGTCATCAGGATCGGGCGCAGTCTGATACGTGCGCCATGCAGGGCGGCATCCACTGCGGGCATGCCGCCTTCATAACTTGTTTTGGAAAATTCAACGATCAGGATGGCGTTTTTCGCGGCCAGCCCGATCAGCATGATCAGCCCGATCTGGACATAAACGCTGACGTCCATGTGGCGCAGATAGACCGCCAAGAACGCGCCGAACACGGCGACCGGTGTACCCAGCAGGACGCTGAACGGCAAGCCCCAGCTTTCATACTGGGCCGCCAGGATCAGGAACACGAACAAAAGCGACAATCCGAAAATGACCCACACCGGGACGCCTTGCTGGGCCTGCTTTTCCTGGTATGACATCGCCAGGTAATCATAGCCCATTTCCACCGGCATGGTCCGGGCAAAGACCTCTTCCAATGCCTGCATGGCTTGCGCAGAACTATAGCCTGGCGCCGCCGAGACATTAAACTGGGCGCAACGGTAAAGATTGAACCGCATAGTGAATTCCGGCCCGAAGCGCGACTCCATCTTGGTCAGCGCGGAGAGCGGTGCCATGTTGCCCTGGTTGTTGCGCACATAAAACTGACCCAGGTTCTCGGCGCGATCGCGGTAATCGCCTTCAGCTTGAACATAGACCTGCCATTGCCGCCCGAAGCGATTGAAATAGTTGATAAAATAGCCGCCCATAAAGGCCTGCAGGGTTTGATACACCTGGCTGATATCCACGCCCTGCTTTAACACTTTGTCGCGGTCCACATCTACATACACCTGCGGCACGACCGGCAGAAACGTTGTGTTAATGGTTTGTATTTCCGGCCGCTTGCGGGCGGCTTCCGTGAATGTTTTCACATTATCCGCCAGAAATGCAATGTCCTTGCCGGCGCGGTCCTCAAGCAGGAACGTGACGCCGCCAGCTGTGCCGATACCCGGAATGGCTGGCGGCGGGAAGGAAAACGCGATAGCCTGCGGGAGTTTGGATAAAGCCTGATTGAGGTAATCGGTAATTGCCGCGTATTGTTCCGCAGGGTTTTTGCGCTCATCCCACGGCTTAAGCGTGACAAAGAAGAAGGCGTTGTATGTGTTCTGGACCCAGCTCAACATGCTGAAGCCGCAGACAGTGGTGTAAGATTGCACGCCCGGGGTTTTGGCGAGAATTTCCTCGATCTGTTGACAAACTGCATCCGTGCGCTGGAGCGAGGCGGCATTTGGAAGCTGAACGTTAATATACATATATCCCTGGTCTTCTTCCGGGATAAATGTGCCCGGCAGAATTTT
>VSJD01000122.1 GCA_008636095.1 Kiritimatiellota bacterium
AATTATACGGTTAATGTTCCCGAACAATATTATCTGCAGTCTGTTTTTCAAAAAATCATGAGTGAATGGTCCGCGTTGGACAGGGGGAATAATTACATAAAATTGCATTCATTATTTAGTTTTGTTAAGGCATCATATTTTGACAAATGGATTTCGTGTTGGATTTTTCCAACATCATGCATTGATGACAATTTGCCGGCCGGCGCAAGATATTTTACGGATCAGGTCGTAGAAAACAACATAGAAGATACTGTAAAAAGCGGGGTAATATGGATAGATAATTTTAATTTGACCAAAGACGGGGTTTCTGTTTGTCAGGAAGGAAATTTTGAAACCATACCTTCTTTGGCGTGGGACATAAATAAAATAAAATCCGTCGTCACTACCAATCGTACTTATTGGCCGCCTGTGTATACGGTGGTAACTTCGGCGCTCTTGCGGACTCACCATTCCGCAAACCTTGGCGTTGACGGCAGCGGCGGGATCGCATCTTCAAACACATTGCGACTTGCTTCGCAAGTATGCGGGAATGCACTTGGAAATACGCGGTTGGATTTTTCAATCATGGCTAAAGGTACCCCGACATTAGCGGGCAATAACCCCATGTTGGGCATTTATTGGGAAGGTTACGATGTTTCAGGAAACCTCCTGGAAAAAGGGAAAGCGCTAAGCGATTCAACTCCCGACGGCAAATTCTGGTATGTCCCGCTTACTAATCAATATCAGAATTTCAGCGGCTACATTTTGAACAATAACCCGGCTACGGATCATGTCAAGGTGTCCATATATAATGCGTTTCCGCTTAACAAGGTGCCTTTTTTATACGGTGGCCCGCTTATTGCGGCCGCTTACTGTTTTAATGGGCCGTACGGTCATGATGAAACGACCAACCGATTTACATACTGGAATAAGGTCACCAAATCAAACGAGACGGCCTCAACCAGCAAGTATATGTTTTTAAGGGATGAAATGATGACGCCCGGAGGCAAACTGTATGATACCTGGGGCAACGGGGGTACGCAGTGGCCCCTGGTAGTTAAGAAGGACGGCATTGCTTATGATCCTGATACGGGCCGCATCACAATTAACCTGAGAAATATGTGCGCCGAGAATTCAATAAGCGCGCCCATTCATATTTTCAGGAGGGATAAGGGTGCCGGTCCGGCCTGGAACACCAACCTGTATGTCAAGGCCACGCCTGCCAATATAGACAACTCTTTGATTTCCGCCGATAGGATCGCTTATGTCGGCTTGAACAGTTACTCGGTGCCGGGGCCGACTTCGTCAACCGACGATCCTTTAACAAGCAGCGATAACAGTGTGGCGTTAACCGTAACTCTCACCAATGCGGTGGCCAACGGGCAAAGGATTTATATTTATATTCAGGATACGGAGAGTGTCAAAGGGTGGACCGCATTTAACGACTTGCCGGAGTGTAGCGGCGCTCTGCAGGAAGGCGCCAACGACCAGGTAAGAATAACAATTAACGCCACCGATGAAGACGGCATCAAGAGCACGGAATTGGAATATTCAATCAATAATCAAAACATATGGTACCCGCTGGACAGTTCCAACTCGGGTTATTTGGAAGCATATTATGATTTGGGTGAGCCATATTTAATTACATTCAGGGCCAGGGCTGTTGATATTCACGATTTGTCGTCTAATTGGATCTATCTGGAATACCAGAGGCGGATTAACTTGGTTGAAAATGGTGATTTTGAACAAGGCACGACGAACTGGCATTCCCAGCAAAATGGCCAGGTGCTGGCGATATCGTCCAATGCACCACTGTCGGGGAATTCATCGTTGAAGGTTACCATGCCCGGCATAGTCATGACCGAGGGGATTTGCAGTAGTGTCGGCTGCCCGGTGGAAAAAGGGAAGACCTATATAGCCAGCGCTTATGTAAAATGTGATCCTGACCAGCAGGGCAAGGTTAAGATATGTCTTTTGGGAACGAAAGGTGGATGGACTTATGCCAATCAGGTAACGGAACTGAACTCTGGATGGCAAAAGATCAGCGTGACAAAGACAATAACTGAAGACAACGAAACTTTGTATATCGCGGTATTGACCTGGGAAGTGCTGGCAATCAATCTTTATGTGGACCGCATTGAGCTGATGGAAGTCAAGGATTACAAAACTGTTTATAATGGTGATTTTGAACTGGGCACGGCGGGCTGGGGGTCCCAGCAAAGTGGCCAAGTGCTGACGAATTCACCCTGTGCGCTGTCGGGGAATTTATCGTTAAAGGTTACCACGCCCGGCATTAAAATTACCGAGGGGATTTGCAGTAGAGTCGGTTATCAGGTGGAAAAGGGGAAAACCTATATAGCCAGCGCATATGTAAAATGTGATCCTTCCCAGCAGGGCAAGGTAAAGATATGTCTTGCGGGAACGAAAGGCGGATGGACTTATGCCAATCAGGTAGCGGAACTGGGCACTTTTTGGCAAAAGATCAGCGTGACAAAGACAATCACGGCCACGAATGAATCCTTGCACATCGCGGTATTGACCTGGGATACGCCGCAGGCAATCAATCTTTATGTGGACCGCATTGAGCTGATGGAAGTCAAGGACTATGAAATGGTTTATAATGGCGATTTTGAACAGGACATGACGGGCTGGGGGTCCCAGCAAAACGGTCAGGTGCTGGCACTGTCTCCCTACGCGCTGTCAGGGAATTTGTCGTTAAAGGTTACCACGCCCGGTATAGTTCCTACCGAGGGTATTTGCAGTAGTGTTGGCTATCAGGTGGAAAAGGGGAAGACCTATACAGCCAGCGCATGTGTAAGATGTGATCCTTCCCAGCAGGGCAAGGTCAGGATATGTCTTGCGGGAACAAAAGGCGGCTGGACATATGCCAATCAGACAACGGAACTGAACGCGGGATGGCAAAAGATCAGCGTGACGAAGACCATCATTGCCACGAATGAATCCTTGCACCTCACGGTATTGACCTGGGATGAGCCGCAGGCAATCAATCTTTATGTGGACCGTATTGAGCTGATAGAAGGTGTGCTGGAAGAGAATCGAACTGTGGGTAACTGGAAGCTTGACGAAGGCGCGGGAACGACAGCCAGCGATTCTTCGGGAACGGGAAATAACGGGATCCTGCAGGGAAATCCGCAATGGACCAGCGGTTGGATCAATGGTGCGCTGAGTTTTAACGGAAGTAATTATGTAGATTGCGGCAGTAACAGCAGTCTCAAGGTCTCAGCGATTACCATGGAAGCCTGGGTCTATTCACCGACGACAAATTTCTCAGGCCCGAATGAAATTGCCGGAGCAGAAGGGGCTTATGGTTATAATATCACCGATAATAAAATATGGGTTCATATTAATACCGTCAACCAGGGGTGGCACTGGTGTGTGTCTTCCACCGCCCTCACTTGGAACGGCTGGCATCACATTGCGTTTACCTACGACGGGGTGAATACAGTGAAGTGCTACCGGGATGGTGTCTTGATATTAACGGATACAACCAGTTCGTCAGGAAACCTTCAATGGGCCGCCCCGAAGTTATATATTGGCCAGGTCAATACGGGCAGCAGGTTGTTCAAGGGGACAATTGACGAGGTCAAGATTTACAATCACCCGCTGACAGCCGCTGAAATCACAAATGAATGGCAAAATAGACCTGTGGGTAATTGGAAGCTTGACGAAGATGCGGGAACGACAGCTAGCGATTCTTCAGGGACGGGAAATAACGGGACCCTGCAGGGCAATCCGCAATGGGTCAACGGTTGGATCAACGGCGCGTTGAGTTTTAACGGCAGTAATTACGTGGATTGCGGCAGTAACAGCAGTCTCAAGGTCGCGGTCATTACCATGGAGGCCTGGGTCTATTCACCGACGACGAATTTCTCCGGCCCGAATGAAATTGCCGGAGCCGAAGGGGCTTATGGTTTTAATATCACAGATAATAAAATATGGATTCATATTAATACCGTCAACCAAGGCTGGCACTGGTGTGCGTATTCCGATGCCCTCACCTGGGACGGCTGGCATCATGTTGCGTTTACCTACGACGGGGTGAATACGGCGAAGTGCTACCGGGATGGTGTCTTGATATTAACGGATACAACCAGTTCGTCAGGACGACTTCAATGGGCCGCCCCGAAGTTATATATCGGCCAGGTCAATATCGGCAGTGGGGAACGCAGGTTATTCAAAGGAATGATTGACGAAGTGAAGATTTACAATTACCCGCTGACAGCTGAGGAAATCAGTGAAGTGGGTTGTTGGGAGCAGGCGCCCAACCCCGAGTACGTGGCCGCCGCCACGCTCGACCACGCCGATGGTATGTACAAGTGCGGTGAAGAGGCCGTTTTCTCGGTCACCCTCAAACACAACAACGTCCCGATGACCGCCGGGGAGTTCGACTGGACCCTGACTGTAGACGGGGTGAAGAAGATTGCCGCCGGCAAGGGACAACTGGGCGAACAGCCTGCGCAGATCAAGGGCACACTCATCGAGCCGGGCATATTGCGCCTGACGATCGTCCGCGCTGACGACAAGCCAATATGGCTCGTGCCGATTGGCGCAGGTTATGAGGTTGAGAAAATCCGGCCGACTTGTGTGGAACCCGATGATTTTGCACAGTACTGGGAGCAGCAGAAGGCTCTGGTGCGGGCGATCCCGCCGGATGTCCAGATGGTCAAGGCCGACGACCGTTGCAACGACACGCAGACCACCTACCGCATCAGCTTCGCCGACATCGAGAACACGCGCATTTACGGCTGGTTGAGTGTGCCCAACGCGGCCGGTCCGCACCCAGCCATCTTGACCGTACCCGGGGCGGGATACGCGCCTTATGGTCCCGGTAGCAGCTGGGCCCAGGCAGGCTTTCTGAGCATGGTCCTGTATGCCCACAACTACCCCATTGACCTGCCGGCTGAGAAGTACGTGGAACTGGGGAAGGGCGAATTGGCTGACTACCGCACGCGCGGCCGCGAGAATCGTGACACATACTACTTCCGCCGCGTATTCCTGGGCTGCACGCGTTTTATGGACTACCTGATGTCGCGACCCGACTGGGACGGCAAGCATCTGATCGTCACCGGTTCCAGCCAAGGCGGGGCACTATCGCTAATCTGCGCGGGTCTCGAGCCCAGGGTTACCGCAATCACGGCCAACGTGCCCGCAATGTGCGACCACACCGGCTGCCTGAGCGACCGTGCTTCCGGTTGGCCACAGTTGATCCCCAACAAGGACCCCAACATCGCCAAGGTCTCCGCCTACTATGATGCGGTGAATTTCGCGCGGCACGCCAAGTGCGCCACGCTCATCTCTACAGGCTTTGCGGACACCACCTGCCCGCCCACCTCGGTCTACTCGGCCTACGCAGTGTTGCCCCAACCCAAGCGGATGGTGCCGACGCCCGACATGGGCCACGCGCAAAGTAAAGAGTATGGCGACCTATCATACAAGTTCATCATCGGACTGGGGGAAATGCCTTGACGGTAAGGTCCCGCAGGGCGGATATTTCACGCCAAACGCGAAATAGGAATGCGTGGGGTCACTCACTCATCAGAGGCTCGGTGTCAATAGACATAGTGCCTCCCTTCCGCGCGGAGCGCGGATTATTTCTCTTTGATAGCGTTTCGTTTGCCCGCGCGTTGAACGGATGCCGTTGCCTGTTCCGTCTGATCCCGACTTAATTACATTCAACATAAACTTCAGGGTCAGACTTGAATGGCGCT
>VSJD01000340.1 GCA_008636095.1 Kiritimatiellota bacterium
TCGTTCATTTTGCTTTCCTTTTCACCGGAACCATCGGGAGCAGGCGGCCACGTTACATACAGGCATACGGGGTGTTTAGCCCCACGTGGGTGATGTCCGCCGGCGCTCAGACACTGAATCGGAGAGCAACTCCATTGCAATCCTCGAGCGTCTCCCGTGTCGCCCCAGTGAGTGTTTTCACTTTCACCCACTGGCCGTATACGATGCTCCCTTGGTTCCATTTTTTCCACTCTTTTTTGAACCCAAGAGACCACATTACCGACACTGATTTCACGGATGAAGAAAAAACAAGATCTTCTTACTCCCCGCCGATATCCGTGTCAATCCGTGTGCATCCGTGGTAAAAATATCTTCGGATTTGCCCCATGAGCGTTGATCGAATAACCCGTGTTAATGAACTGCTCAAACGTGAAATCGGCGACCTGCTGTTCCGGGTCATGCACGCAGACGAATTTGACCTGGCGTCCGTGACGATCACGCGTGTTTCGACCAGCAAGGACTTGCGGGAAGCGCGCGTGTACGTCTCGATCCTGGGTCACGAGGCCCAACGGCCGCACATGCTGGCGCTCCTGAGCCGGCGCCGCGGCGAGTTCCAGCGCCGAATCAACAAGGACATCACGCTCAAGTACACCCCGCGCCTGACATTTGAACTGGACTCGTCGGTGGAAGAAGGGGATCACGTGCTGGCGGTCCTCGCAAAACTGGAGAAAGCCGAGGAGAATGCAGGATTAAGAATGCAGAATGAACACAGCGAAAACCCATAAACTGTCCGCCTGAGGCGGATCCGCTTTGGCGAAAAATGTTTCTGCATTCTGCATTAGCAAATTCCCATGAATATGACCCATACCCCTTCCCATGCCAGCGGTTATTTCGGCCTGGCACAGGCGGACGGCCTGTTGCTGGTGGATAAACCCGCGCGGCTTACGTCGCACGACGTAGTGGATCGGATCCGCCGGCAGTTCCACTTCGAGAAGGTCGGCCATGCCGGCACGCTGGATCCCCAGGCTACCGGCCTGCTGATCCTAATGATTGGGCGCGCGACCAAGCTGGCCCATGCGCTGTTGGCCAGCGACAAAACATATGAAGGCACCTTGCGGCTTGGTATCGCCACGGACACCCAGGATGCCGACGGCCGCATCATCAGCGAGGCCGATTATAGCCACGTCACCCGCGAGCAGATGGAAACGGAGATCCGGAAGATGACGGGCGATTTCATGCAAACGCCGCCCATGGTCTCCGCCGCCAAGAAAAACGGGGTACCGCTCTACAAGCTGGCGCGCCAGGGCAAAACCGTGGAACGTACGCCCAAACTGGTGCATGTTTACGAATTCGTCCTGCGTGATTTTACGCCGCCGCGGGCCACCTTTTTTCTGCGCTGTTCAAAGGGCTTTTATGTGCGCACCCTGTGCGCCGATCTGGGCACGGCCTTCGGCTGTGGCGCACACCTGGAGCAGTTGCGCCGCACCCAGAGCGGTGAGTTCGACCTGTCCCAGGCCGCGCGCCTGGATGACCTTCTGCGCCTGGACCGGAACCAGCTCCTGGAAAAGCTCGTCCCGCTGACCCGCGTCAATCTGCAACCCGCGCACACCTCATGAAACTGGGTTTTAAACTCGCATGCCTGCGTGGTCAGCGTCGCCCTGTTTTGCTGGCGGCCGGTTTTTTTGATGGTGTGCATCGGGGCCATCAGGCCATCATCCGGAAAATAGTCAGCGCCGCGCGCCGCGAACGGGGCGCGGCTTGGGTCATGACCTTTGATACGCACCCCCGCAAAGTCCTTTTCCCTTTGTCGGCCCCCCGGTTATTGACTTCGACCCAACATAAGCTCAGATTATTGAAGGCCCTGGGCGTGCACGGGTGCATCGTAATTCCATTTACACGCTCGCTGGCCCGGCGGGAACCGAAGGCGTTCATCGCCATGCTGGCGCTGGCGGCCCCGGCGTTGCGTCAGATTGTGATCGGCCGGAACTGGACGTTCGGCCGGCAGGGATGCGGCACCCCGGCCATGCTAAAGGCCCTGGCGCCGGTTTATGGATTCAAGATCACGGTCATTCCTCCGGTGCGATGGCACGGCGCGGTGGTTTCCAGCACGCGGATTCGCGCCGCTGTGCTGGCCGGACGCCTGGCGGAAGCCGCCGGCATGCTGGGCCGTCCGTTCAATCTGCTGGGGACGGTTGTGCCCGGCCGCGGACTTGGCCGCAAGCTGGGCATTCCCACGGCCAATCTGAATCCACACAATGAAGTGACTCCTCCGGACGGCGTGTATATCGTCCGGGCACGCTGGGATGGCGTTGCCTATCCAGGGATTGTCAATCTGGGTGTCCGGCCGACGGTCACCTGGAAGAACGTTAAGCGGTGGACAGGACAATGGACGCCAGACGCCGGACGCCGGACGCCAGAAGTCAGAAGTCAGAACACGCTCGACGCTCAACGCTCAACGCTCCACGTGCTTCCTCCATCGCGCGTTCTTGAACTGCACCTCTTCGGCCTGCGCCGCAACCTGTACGGAAAAGCCATTGAAGTCACGTTCCTAAAGAAACTCCGCCGCGAGCGGGTCTTCCCATCCCTGGCGGCGCTCCAGCGCCAGATTCGGAAAGATATTGAAAAGGCAAAGGCGTGGTTCGAGCGGAAATAGTTTCAAGAACGTTCTTCGTCCTTGGTTCCTCGTTAATCCTAAACGAAGAACGATGAACAAAGAACCAGGAACTCTTGAATTTGATCCGCTATTTTTCTTTATTTCCCCTATTTACAAATCCCGGGCGAATGGCTATACTTCCCGCGAAACAAACAAAGAACAATGGAAACGCTATGGCATTATCAACCAAAGACGAAATCAAGAAAGAGTTTCAGCACCACGAAAAAGACAGTGGTTCGGCTGGTGTTCAGGTGGCCCTGTTGTCCCTGCGGATCAATAAGCTGACCGAACACCTCAAGGCCAACAAGAAGGACCACAGTTCCCGCTATGGGCTGATCAAGATGGTCAGCGCGCGTCGTAAACTGCTGGATTACTTGGCACGCACCGACAAGGCCGGTTACCAATCCGTTATTGAGCGCCTGAAATTAAGGCACTAAGGATTGGCAACCCATTTTGGCCAAATGCGGGCTAAGGCAATCCACGCCGGAACCTCCGGATCGTTGGATCGTAAAGCCCCGCCCGCCTGCCCGAGACGACTCGGGTCGGTCAGGATCAACAAGGCGTTCACCGTCAGGAATACTACTACAACCGAGGAAACACCATGAAAGCCACAACGTTCGTAGAAGTCAGCGTCGGCAATAAACTCATGCGCATCGAAACCGGCCTGCTGGCCCAACAGGCCAAGGGCGCGGTCACCGTGCAATCAGGTGAAACCATTCTCTTCTCGGCCGTCACGGCCGCGGACGCCCCCCGGGCAGGCATTGATTATTTCCCGCTGCAGGTCGAATACCGCGAAAAATATTACGCCGCCGGAAAATTTCCCGGCGGTTTTTTCAAGCGCGAAGCGCGCCCCTCCGAAAAGGAAGTGCTGACGGCCCGGCTCACCGATCGACCCATCCGGGCCCTGTTCCAGAAGGGCTTCCGCAATGAAGTGCAGATCAACAATATGTTGCTGTCGGCCGACGGCGAAACCGACGCCGACATTCTTAGTATTGTGGCCTCCAGTGCGGCGCTGACAATTTCGGATCTGCCATTTTTCGGCCCGATCGCCGGCATACGCGTAGGCCGTGTAGATGGCGCCTGGGTGCTGAATCCCACCCATAGCGAACGCAGTCACAGCGACCTGGACCTCATTTATGCCTGCACGCGCGATCTGCCCATCATGATCGAGGGCGACGCCAGAGAAATTTCGGAAGCTGACCTGCTGGCGGCCATGAAAACGGCCCACGCGGCCTGTGTTGCCATTATTGACGCCCAGTTAGCCTTGCGGCGCAAGCTGGGGCTCCCGGACAAGGCCGTCGCAGACTTGGTCGAGGACCAGGCGCTGATCACCGCGGCACGCGGCCTGGTCGGGACCGAACTTGCCGAGATCCTGTGTATCCAGGGCAAGCAGGAACGCCGAACGCGCATGAACACGATCCGCGAGATGCTTAAAACAAAACTCACGGCTCAATTCCCGGAAATGACCGACGAGCAGTTCCGCGCCATGTTTGACGAGCTGGAAATCGAAACGGTGCGCGCCAATGTGCTACAGCATGGCCAGCGCATCGGCGGCCGCGATTTTGATGCCATTCGGACTTTGACCGCGGATGTCGGCCTGCTTCCTCGGGCGCACGGATCGGCCCTGTTCAGCCGCGGTGAGACCCAGGCACTGGGCAGCGTAACCCTGGGCAGTAAGGGTGACATTCAGAAACTGGACGCCATCACGGGCGGACCGGTGGAGAAGAAATTCATGTTGCACTATAATTTCCCGCCCTACTGCGTCGGCGAAGTCGGCCGGTTAGGTTCAACCGGGCGGCGCGAACAAGGCCACGGCGCACTGGCGGAACGCTCGCTGGAGGCGGTGATGCCCCAGGATTATCCCTATACCGTCCGGATGGTTGCGGACATCATGGGCTCCAACGGCTCCAGCTCCATGGCCAGCGTGTGCGTCGGCGCACTGGCACTCATGGACGCGGGTGTGCCCATTCGTCAGCCCGTCGCCGGTATTTCCATCGGGCTATTTACCGGTGGGGACCGCGCCGTGCTGGTCACCGACATTATCGGCGAGGAAGATCATTGCGGGGACATGGACTTCAAGGTCGCCGGCACGCGCCAGGGCATTACGGGTTTCCAGGTGGATCTAAAAATCCGCGGACTCGATTGGGCGCTGGTGGCGCAGGCCTTTGAAAAGGCCCGCATCGCACGCTTGCAGATCCTGGACTTCATGGCAACGATCCTGGAGAAGCCACGCAATGAAATGTCGCCTTACGCGCCGCGCGTTTCGGTCGTTAAAATCAATCCCGAAAAGATCGGCGCGCTGATCGGCCCCGGCGGCAAGAACATCCGCCGCATCACGGACATGACCGACACCCAGATTGATATTGAGGACGACGGCACGGTCAGCATCTTCAGCACCAACCAAGCCTCGATGGATATGGCCTTGCGAGAAGTCAGCCTGGTCTCGGCCGAGGCCGAGGAAGGCGTGATCTACAACGGCACGGTGACGGGCATTAAGGAATTCGGCGCCTTCGTGGAAATTTTCCCGGGCCGTGACGGCCTGGTGCACATCAGCGAACTGGCCGACTTCCGCGTGAACCACGTGGAGGATATCTGCAAGTTGGGCGACCAGATGTGGGTCAAGTGCATCGGCGTGGATGAACGCGGAAAAATCCGGCTGAGCCGCCGCGCCGCCATGCAGGAAAAGGGACTATCCGATAAAAAATGAAGAATCAGGAATGGGAAAACTCCGAACATCCAACATCGAACACCCAACGCCGAATGCGAACAAAGAACGAAGAACCATGAACTATAGTGTTTCAGATAAATAACTTTACAAATTAACCGCAAAGATTGCAGAGAAAATGGCAAAAGGGTACCGTAAAACATATTCCTGCGTTTTTGTGCTCTTCCATGAGAAGGCTTGTCAAGAAGCGACTGACGTGGCAGGCGCTGGGCTCCGATCCTGAGGCATGTTATGCTTCCATTCGCACTCTATAATGGGTCATTAATTCAGACCCGGTGC
>VSJD01000278.1 GCA_008636095.1 Kiritimatiellota bacterium
CGGAATGACCCGTAGTAGCAATGAACTGTCCGAAAGGACAGGGAGCAAAGGGGTCATGTTGTTCAGCGTTATTCAGAGGCCAACCAGGAATGGGATGAACCGAATGGATAAAGCAAAATCATAAGGACCCTTCCTTGTGATTGAACAACAAGAGCCGTATGAATCGAGAGATTCACGTACGGTTCCGTGAGGGACTGGAGGTGAAATTCCTCCGGTCTACTCGACTCGACACACTGCCTGGAGAGAGACCGCAAGTTTGGGTTGCGGGCACAGCCCGCGTTAGCACCGCACCGGATGTAACACGGACACTGATAATCAGCCAATGACCGGCACGCGCACTCGCTTGAACGATGCAACTTTGGGCAGGGGGCCGACGATCGGCTGGGCGTATTCCAGGAAAGCCGGCGTCACATCATTACCCGCCTTATTAATGAAAGCATCCGGCATGTGGCGGGTAGCTTTGGCTACGGCTTTGAGCGGCACGCGCTCGAAAAATACGGCATATTTTTTGCCCGGCTTGCGGCGAATGGCAACGGATCCATCCATATCCTTGCCGAACGCCCAGCGCACGGCCAGTTCGCCGACGGCCCGGGCCTCGCGGGCATCCACCTCGGAAATAAGGCCCGGGAAAGAGCGCTGGAGATAACCGAAGGTGTCGGCGCGCACACGGGTGATCTGGGTCTGCGTCTTGATCTCATTGGCCAGCAGGTCGCCGAGCGCCCCGGTACCGCTGAGCTGGACGTTACCATGCGAATCGGTTTCGGTGATGAACTTGGTGGCTATCGCCGAGCCCTCGGCATCGGAAATACCCTCGGAAACAACGACGACGCAACGGCCCAATTTTTCATACACCCGTTTGACATCTTCGACGTATTGCTTCATCGAAAACGGCCTTTCCGGCAGGTAGATCAGGTGCGGCCCGTCGTCCGGATTGACCCGCGCCAGGGCAGCGGCGGCAGTCAGAAAGCCGGCATGCCGTCCCATGACGACGTCAATCTTGACACCCGGCAGCGCCCGGTTGTCGAGATCACCGCCCCTGACGGCACAGGCAACAAACTTGGCAGCACTGCCGAAGCCCGGGGTATGGTCGTTTTCGAGCAGGTCGTTATCAATCGTCTTGGGGATATGGAAACAGCTGCAGGCGTAATTGATCCTGCGGGCTGCTTCATTGACGATATGCGTGGTTTCGGCCGAATCGTTCCCACCGATGTAAAAGAAATAGCGGATATTGTATTTCAGCATGATACCGAAAATCTTAAGGCATTCCTCTTCCGTAGGTTTCTTGCGCACACTGCCCAGTGCCGAGGATGGCGTCACCGCAACCGCTTCCAGGTTGGCCTTGGATTCCTTGCGCAGGTCGATCATGTTCTCATCCAGTACGCCCTTGATCCCATGCAGGGATCCATAAATACCCTGGATTTCCTTATGTCGCTTGGCTTCCTGGATGGCGCCCACCAGGCTCCGGTTGATGACCATTGAAGGTCCGCCGCTTTGCGCGATCAGCATGTTGCCCTTGAGTAACTGAGTCATTGTTTGCTCCTAATATAATAGAGGTTGAAATTCAAAATGAATCCTGATCCCAAAACGGTTGTCAGCATGGAAAATATACTCTGATTTGTCAACGGCATTCTCGGCGCGCCATTACGCGCGGATTTATGGGTTGACTCCCGGACGGGAAACAGTATGCTCTATTCCTGTTTTCTATCGGGGCGTAGCGCAGTCTGGTAGCGCGTTTGGTTCGGGTCCAAAAAGTCGTGAGTTCAAATCTCACCGCCCCGACCAGCCTTCACCCTTCGTGGCTACGGCTGGTTCCACCCGTGAGAACACCGAGATGACGGAAGATAAATTCTTCGTCTATATCCTTCGAAGCCTTCGGCAGTCGGATAAAGTCTATGTTGGATTTACCACCAACATCCAAAGACGTTTGGACGAACATAATGCCGGCACGCAAACCTATTTCCATCGTTATGCACCTTGGAAGTTAATTACGTATGTAGTGTTTCACGATCGCACAACGGCTCTGGCTTTTGAACAGTATCTAAAGTCGCCTTCGGGCAAGGCATTTGCCGTCAAGCATCTATTGCCCCCGGTTCAAAATTAAAACCCCTCGTAGCCACAACGGGCGAAGAGGGGTCACCGCCCCGACTTTGAAAATTCTGGTCACCTTCAGCCCGAAGGTGGCCATTTTTTTCCCAATCCTGCCTAAATTTTTCCTGATTCCGGTAATTTTTGGTCAACCAGGGCTGTTTTGACCCGTTTTGGGCATGAGGACCATCGGGAGGACCATTTGAAGAGGAGACATATTTTTGTGATGTCATAAAACTGGCAAATATTCTCATAATCCCAATAAAAAAGCTGACCATATCCTCATAATGGATATGGTCAGCTTTAGCGAATGTTAGACAAGCATTCTGTTTAAATGAAAAAATAGCGCAAGCCCCAGGCAACGCCCCAGTTGTTGTCCACCATTTTTCCGTCCTTCTCCATCCATATATCCCCTGTTGACAGGTCATAGTCTATGGACGCTGAAAGAGCAAGACTTTCGGTAATAAAATACTTTACGCCTACTTCGCCGCCATAGACAAAGCCGTCGGTGTTTTCAACATCTTTATAATCCCAAATACCCCATCCGAGATTTAGGCCTATAAAAGGCACCAATTTGCATCCCAGATCGAAGTTATATTGAGCACCAACGGCAGGATGGTAACCGATTTCATAATCGTCATAGATAAAAGCTCCCGCAACTGCGAGCTCCAAATTGTCTGCCACAAAGTAACCGAACCCGAGGGCAGTCCAAATTTGAGTTCCGGCCGCCCCTTTAGGGTCGAAATTACCTGAAATATCGAGCTCCTTTGTGCCTTGGCTCAACATTTGGGCATAGCTACCGATGATGGTTGCCAAGGAAAGAACAACTACAATAGCAAGTTTTTTCATGAGTTTCTCTTTTCTTAATGATTTTTTACAACATTTGATTCCCTGTTCGATCTCGTTTCATCCAAGTTGAGAGTTAATGCATAAATCATCTCCTTTCTATGGCAAAATGAATATCAGGCTTAACGCGGACTTTCACGCACAAAAGTCTCCACGCTTAAATTTGAAAAATTTATAGTTTTTATTGCTATGGTTACAAGCACATAATTCTGAATGCCCATTATCCCCTGCCCGTTTTTCCGATTCCAAAAATGGTCATCCAAGCCTTTTTGAACCATTTTGGGCAATAATATTCTGCCCGTCTATTTCGTTGACACAGCCACCAAACAAGTGAACCATATATGTGTGTTAATCTTCCAACTAACGGAGGCATCATAATGAAACGTATCCTCGCAATATTTGGGTTGTTTGCAATCACGGCCGGTTTGGCACCCGCGCCACCGATTTCCTATGACCTCATTCCCTCGTCCAACGGTCCGGCCGCCGGCGGCAATACCCTGATCATCACCAACTATAGCGACGTATTCGGCTCGGACATCACTAATGTGGTGTTTAGCAATTCCACGCAAGTGGTCTCCTCCACCAATATCCCTGCCAAAGACACGAAGTGGGTGTGCGTCATCGTGCCGGCGCACGCGGCGGGTGAGGTGGACATCGTGGTTCAGTCGTCCGACGCGGCAGAGAAAACTCTAAGCGCACATCCATACACCTACAACCCGGCGGGATATATCGGCACAGAATGGGGAGAAACGGCCGGTCTGCCGACAAATCTTTATGGCCTGGCGGCGGGTACGTTGAGCGGAGAGGTTTATGCGGTGGGCGGTTATGAGACGGTGTCCGGTAATAACGCGGCGAGCAATGTCTACCACTATGTCGGGACAAACTGGGTGGAGACCGTGGGTTTGCCGCAAGGCCGGCGGAACATCGCTGTGGGGGTGTGCAGCGGTCTGTTGTATGCAGTCGGCGGAGCCTATGGTGTCCCTGCCATGTCTAATGTTTATGTTTTTAATGGCTCTTCATGGACAGAGGTTGCTTCGGTGCCATTGTCTCGTTCAGCCATGGGGGTCGGTGTGTTGAGCGGGGCGGTTTATGCCGTGGGCGGCTATAACGGCGGATCCAAAACCAATGTGTATAAGTTCGACGGGTCCGCATGGACACAAGTGGCGGGCCTGCCGTCAGCGCGCGACACAATGGGGTGCGGGGTTTTAAACGATCGGCTCTACATCGTGGGTGGCTTTACAAACACAACAGGGCCTACCTCGGATGGCGTCACGAACGTGTTTATGTTTAACGGCTCGACCTGGACGGAAGTGCAGGGCCTGCCGGAGAAGCGCGGAGGTTTGACCGCCTGCGTGCTGGGCGGACGGCTTTATGCCATCGGCGGGTATGGCTCCACTTACACGAACAGCGTTTTCCGGTTTGACGGGACAAATTGGGATTCCGTGGCCGGCCTGCCTGCGGGCAGGTCCAGGCTGGCTTCAACGGTGTTCGGCGACCAGATGCTGGTTATCGGGGGCCTCGATGGCTCCGGCCATACGAATGTCTATTATTATCCTTCCGGTGGCGTCAGCCCCACATTCGGGTCCATCACCGGCGGATATGTGGTGACAATCAGTGGCGAAAACCTGGGCAACGGGTCGGACATCACCAATGTATCGCTGTGCGGAATTTCAACCACTAATTTCACCAGCCAAAGCGCCACGCAAATTGTCATTGTCGCCGCGGCTGGTGCTCCCAGGCTTGGCGACGTGCGGGTATATTCCATCAATTATGGCGAGACGGTAAAATCCAATGGCTTCACTTACAGCGGTCCGGTCATGAGCATCTTGGGCACGAACGGCGTGGCCATCGCCAGTGGCGAGGTGGCCAGCGCGGGCAAGGGCACAGACTTCGGGACCTTCACGCTCGGCACGGTGGCGGTGACCCATACATTTGCCATTACGAACGGCGGCAACCAAACCCTGACTATCAGTGGCATGGCGACCAATGGTTCGCCATTATTCCAATGTTCCGGTATTCCAGGTTCCATTGCGCAGGGCACGGCGAGTAACTTCTCTATCGTCTTCAATCCGAATGTCGTGGGGATAGCCACAGCCTCGGTCGTGATTGTCAATAACAGCGCCAGCACGCCTTATGTGGTGAACCTGCACGGTGTGGTTGAGTCCATACCAACTCCAAACGGCTGGCTGGCGATCCAGGTGACGCCGGCTTTGGGAACATGGCAATTGACTGCGCCGGTGGGTTACACCGGCCAGACGGCGGGCACGGGCAACCTGGCGGCAGTAAGCGCGGTTACTGGCGCCTATGGCATTGCCTACGGCGCGTTGGCCGGTTATGTTGCGCCCAGCAATCAATCCCAGTTTGTCACCGGCGGAAGTACAACGCTCTTCGCCGGCGTGTATCTGCAAATTTCCACAAATATCGCGACGCCCTCGGGAGTCTCGGCAACAGAAGGAATCTATACAAACAGGATCAGAGTAACCTGGCAGGGTGTGGCCGGGGCCACGGGTTATGAGATATGGCGCAGCCGGACTAACAGCGGTGATAGCGCCGGACGGATCG
>VSJD01000017.1 GCA_008636095.1 Kiritimatiellota bacterium
TCACCGGAACCATCGGGAGCAGGCGGCCACGTTACATACAGGCATACGGGGTGTTTAGCCCCACGTGGGTGATGTCCGCCGGCGCTCAGACACTGAATCGGAGAGCAACTCCATTGCAATCCTCGAGCGTCTCCCGTGTCGCCCCAGTGAGTGTTTTCACTTTCACCCACTGGCCGTATACGATGCTCCCTTGGTTCCATTTTTTCCACTCTTTTTTGAACCCAAGAGACCACATTACCGACACTGATAAGAGTCCGACCGTCTGATTGTCCGACTATATGACCGTCCTTCTGCAATCCGTGTAATCCGTGGTGAGTAGTTTCGATCTTGAATGCATTCGTTAATAGTATAAAAGCGTGAAGGCCAAATTTCCAATTTCCAATTTCCAATTTCAGCGTTCTGTGAACGCTTTTGATGTTATCGTAATCGGAGCCGGACACGCTGGTTGTGAAGCCGCTCTTGTTGCCGCCAGGATGGGTGTCAAAATAGCGCTGGTGACTATGGATCGGAATGCTATCGCCCGTATGTCTTGTAACCCCTCGATTGGTGGCATAGGAAAATCACACCTCATTTGCGAACTGGATGCTCTGGGAGGAGAAATCGCTGTCAATACGGACTATACGGGCATTCAATTCAGGATTTTGAATATCAGGAAAGGCCCTGCCGTTCAATCATATCGTGCCCAATGTGATAAATCTGCATTTTCATTGCGCATGCAGGCCATATTAAATGCCACCAAAAACCTTGCTATTATAGAAGACTTGGCTATTGGAATATTGGTTGAAAATGGCAACCTGAGAGGAATCCAATTAAAAAACCGAGGAGATCTTAAAGGTAAAACAGTCATATTGGCGGCTGGCACTTTTTTACATGGTACAATTCATATTGGGAACAAAAGCTTTCCTGGTGGCAGACACGGCGAGCAGACATCTGCTCAGTTAAGTGAATCATTAAGAAATCTTGGATTATCACTGGCACGTTTCAAAACTGGTACACCACCGAGATTAGATCGAAAAACGATCAATTATGCTAAAATGGCCATTCAACCAGGGATTGAGCCTCCAGCCTTGTTTTCAAGGTCGGCAAGCAAAGATTGGAGAATGTTCCACGTGGAACATCATGAGCCTGATGTCGAATGGATGAAACAAATGTTCCACGTGGAACATTTTAATACTACCATGCGACCATGGTTGCCTGGAAGTGACCAAATACCTTGTTTTCTGACACATACAACCCCAAAAACACACGATATTATTCGCAATAATCTTACTCAAAGTTCGCTCTATGGGGGCTATATAAAAAGTACAGGTGTGCGTTATTGCCCATCCATTGAGGATAAAATTGTAAAATTTCCTGAACGCTCGCAGCATCATGTCTTCATTGAGCCAGAGGGACGCCATTCCATGGAAATATATCCGAATGGACTTTCCAACAGTCTTCCGGAGGCAATTCAACAGGAATTAATCAAATCAATACCCGGGCTTGAACAGGCCGAATTCATTCACTATGCATATGCGATTGAATACGATTATTTGGATCCGACACAGTTGACCCATTCGCTTGAATCAAAATTGGTGGAAAATCTGTTTATTGCTGGTCAGATTAATGGAACAACTGGGTATGAGGAAGCGGCTGCGCAAGGCTTTGTAGCTGGCCTAAATGCAACAATGAAGGTTCGTGGTGAAAAGCCAATCCATTTCAGCCGTAATGAGTCTTATATTGGCGTACTTATTGATGACCTCGTCATGAAGGGGGTTGATGAACCCTATCGTATATTCACTTCACGTGCAGAGCACCGGTTATTGCTTCGACAGGATAATGCAGTCTTCAGAATGCTTAATATCGCAAAAAAGATTGGTATTGTGCCGAAGATTGTTATAGATGAAATTGACGGCCATATTGTCGAAATTAACAATGAATTGAATCGGCTTGATAAGACATATTCAGATGGTCGTACACTGATTCAAATCCTATGTCGGCCGGAAATGAAATACAAGGATTTGCCAGGCACTAAAAAATTACCCGATGAGGTTATTCAGCAAATCGAGATTCGCGCAAAATATCAGGGCTATATTGAGCGCGAGGAAGAGCAGATCATCCGTATAGATAAAAGTGAAAACACCCTCATTCCTTCATGGATTGATTATAATGAAATCAAGACCCTGAAGTATGAAGCACGTCAAAAGCTTATTAAGATCAGGCCCGACAATCTCGGCCAGGCATCCAGGATCCCCGGAGTTAATCCCGCTGATATCGCCATTTTATCCATATGGATAAAACGAGGACGCAAGTAATATTATCGTTAATCTTTGCAGGTTAAGTACTTACGGCTAACCACCCCTGTGCCTTGGTTCTGCAATTTCACATACTGCGGAATACTGGATGGTATGAGTATCATGATGTTGGGATTAAACGATTTATGATAACGCATGCCTTCATCCGACATCGGTTCGTTTCCGGTATCCATAGATCCACGGAGCTTCAGAATACTTGCGTTCAGACAACGGGCTGGAGTTTCTCGCTCGCGGGATTCGCAAAAGCAAGGCAATCCCACTTCAGAGCGGGACAAGGCTTGGGCTGGATGTGGGTGCGCCGCGCGAAGCATTGGACTTAATTCCATGCAAGCGCGGCAAACCTGCAGGTGGCCCAAGATTTATCCCGCGTTTTGCGGGATCGCCGCCGTGTCCCGCCGAAGCGGCTTCGCGTAGGGGGACGCCTTTTGCGAACCGAATTCGCCACACTGCCGTGAGAGAACATAATTGGGTTGCCACGCCGCTTGCGGTGCGCAAGCGTAGTGACGCGGCGGGCACAGCCCGCGTTAGACATCACGGCTTCTATTGACAATGCGTGCGGCCAGTCCTTTCTCCAATGCGCTCGTGACAATGCGCCTACTACTGTACGGGAGGACGTGGAGGCGGGCGACAACCGGTCGCATCGGCTGTGTTCCCCAAAAAGCCGTCATGGAAAAACACGGGGGCGTACCCGCGGTCGGTGACGCAGCGGATGGCGGTCTCCACGCGTTCGAGATGATCGGGGATATGGTTGTGATAATAGGGGAAAGAGTACTGTTCGTGGGTTGCCAAACCGATCGTCTCGTTGTAGACCGGGTTCTCGCAGGCCTTTTTCAGTTCCGCTGGGATTTCGTCTATCGGGGTAAGATTGGCACAACAGCTGCCCTTTACGAACACCAGCGCATGCTCGAAGTCATAGAGGACATGGTTGTTGAGCAAGTATAAGGATTTGTCCAGATCCTGGTAATAGCCGATGTCCGTCACCTGCTCGGTCCTGTCCGCCTCGCCGACATACGTCTTTGCATCGATGAAAAAGCCGCTCAGGACTTTCACCCCACGCTCACTCAGCACGTGAAAGTTGTCAGGCGGGAGCATTCCCCAATGAATAACGGTCGGCGGCTGGAACGACTGCTCCCCGGCGAACCTTACGACCTCGCTTTTGACAAGGTCATAATCCGTCGCCAACTTCTGAGGCGTCGCGTTCTGGTAGGGACGGTCAGGGAATTCAGAATACGCGTGGAACGAGAGTTTCAACCAGTCCGAATTGTCCCGCCATTCGCTTTTGTATTTGTCAGGGAAATCCTTGATGATGAATGGGTTGTGGTCGTTCCGGTAAAACAGGTTCAAAACGAATTTCGTCCCGTAGTTCTTGTGTAATTCCAATAATTTTTTTAGATAGAAGTGCTCGAACAGCGACTTGCTTTTATCTTTGTGGATGTCGGTGAGGAAAAAGACGTTGTCGTCAATAAAGAAATCGTATCGCTTAAAGGATTTCCTGTCCCACACGACCTTGACCGATTGCTGGAATTCCCCATAATTGTTTTTTGTCTGGACGACGATTTCATTGAATGCGCCGGTCAAACGCACCGGGGCGTGGAAGACGAGGTTGTTCCTTTCCGCCGCCACCCCGTTCACCTTGATTTGCCCGGGTGATTCGCAGACGCCCTCGACGACAAACTCCAGGGAATTATCGCGCTCCACACCGTTGTGCCTGTTCAAAACCGTCCCATTTCGCAGATTGGTAATTCGCAACATTTTCTCAGCCCTCCATATCGCAGACGATGACAGTGTTGTGCGGGTTCACCGGCTTGGCCGGCAGATTCCTGATCCAGAGTCGTTCACCCTGCTGGGAGAAGGAGACCGGTTCGCCGGTTTCGAGGAAGCGGACTGCGGTGACCTTCTCCTTGATGTCCGCCACGGGGAACTCGGGATGCCAGTAGAGAACATGGAGATAGAGCTTGCCCGGCTTGCGGGTGATGCCGCCGAACGGGGTGACCAGCGGAGCCGGAGAGACATTGCTGACGCCTTGACTCGTCCCGTAGATGCTTTCACCGTTCTTTGCGAGCCATGCGCCGACTTGCCGGAGAATGCGGCTGTCGCGGGGATCGACGGAACCATCCGGTTTCGGGCCGATGCTGAGGATGTAGTTTCCACCGTGGGACGCAGTGAGGGTGAGGTTCCGGATGACCTCGTAGGGCGTCTTGTAATGGCTGTCGCCCGGGATGTGTCCCCACCAGAAATCGTAAAGGGGCATCGTGCATTCCCAGTCCCGCATATGTGGCGTGATCATCTGCTCGGACTTGGTGCAGAAGTCTTCGGGTGTGCCACTGCGGTCGTTGATCAGGATGTCTGGTTGAAGGCGGCGCACCATGGCGTTCAACTTCTCGGATTGCCAGTCTGCGGGCGTCCACGGCCAGCCGCCGTCGTACCAGAGGAGGTCGATCTTTCCATAGTTGGTCATCAGCTCCTCGACTTGGGCATGCATGTATTCGATGAATTTACTCCAGCCGGCAGGATCTTTCTGGGGGCCTTTGTGGTAGGCGTCGAACCGCCAGTCGAGCAGCGAGTAGTATAAGCCCACGGGCATGCCGTGCTTCCGGCACGCCGCGACATATTCCTTGACGAGATCCCGCCCGCAGGCTGTCTTCGTGGTGGTGAAATCGCTGACCTTACTGTCGAACAGGCTGAATCCATCATGATGGCGGGTGGTCAGCACGATGTATTTCATGCCGGCCTGCCGCGCCAGGCGGATCCAGTTTGACGGCTTGTACTTGGCGGGTTTGAATGCAGCTGCGAGCTGATTCAACTCTTCA
>VSJD01000018.1 GCA_008636095.1 Kiritimatiellota bacterium
TTCACTTGCAATTTGGCTGACGGTGCTGGCCAGTTTGTTGCGCGCCGGCATGGGACTCAGTTATAAAGCAGGATTATTAAACGGGGCAAATGAATATGGACTGTTGGTAATCAATGGCTTTGTTTGGATTATTGGGGGAATAATCTGTCATTTTGTGGTGGATCAGAAGAAATGGCGCATTCCTCCAGCCACGGCGGCCTATGGTGCGCTTTCGGGGGTACTGGTTTGCGGGATTGCCTTGTTTATGATGCTGGCCTTGAAATACGGCGATGCGAGCCTCGTTTTACCGGTCACGCAAATGAGTTTCGCGTTGACCGCCCTGGCCGGCATTGTATTCATCAAAGAGCCGTTGACTTCCCGTAAATGCCTGGGAATAGCGTTGGCCATGGTGTGCATATTGCTTATGGGAGTAAATCGCTAATGCGTAAAAATCTGCCTGCCGATAATTCACTCTTTAAAATCGGCCTGAACATCCGTCACGCCAGGAGGAAACGGGAATTAACCCTGTCCGATATCGCGCGGCGCACCAACCTTTCAAGAGGACTGCTTTCAAAAATCGAAAACTTCCGGACCGTGCCTTCCCTGCCGGTGCTCTCTGCCATCGCGCGGAGCCTGAATATTGGCATGGAAAATATTGTTAAAAACGTCGGCGCTGAAACGTCCGCGCCCCATCAGCTTGTGCGAGCCAATCGCCGGGTTCCGGTTAAGCGGGAAAAATCAAGAGGATTTAAATACGCGACGCTGTTGGCCCGATCCCTCGGCAACATCGGGTTTGAATCGTTTGTGTTGACGCTTGAGCCCGGTGCGAAACGCGCGCCGGTATCAACTGACGGTGACGAGTTCATTTTCATGCTCAGGGGTGAAATTCAATTTGTCATCGGGAAGGAAACTTTCCGGCTCTCCGCGGGCGATTCTTTTTATTTTGACGGGCATGTGCCGCACGTTCCCATGAACCTGACAAAATGCCCTGCCGAATTATTGGTGATCTATCTGCTGAAACAACATAATACGAAAGGAAATCATGAAGACTAACGGCAATATGTGGAACGATAAGGGGATCTGGCTTAAAGGCAATACCCACACCCATACCACCCATTCCGACGGGGCTTGCACGCCCGGGGAAATAGCGTCGGAATACAAACGGCATGGTTATGATTTTGTGTTTCTTACCGACCACGAGAAACGAACCGTGCCAGATGAAGCAATCAGAAAACCGCTTTTGATTCCGGCCGAAGAAATCGCCTTTTCTTATAAAGGCTATGATTATCATTTCGTCTGCCTGGGACTTAAAAAAGAATGGGCTTCGGGATCATTTCATTCTCCCATGCAGGTATTTGCGCGTGCCCGGCGGGAAGGCGTATTTATCGTTCAGGCGCATCCTTACTGGTGCGGCACGCCAAGTCATAAGTGTGTTTATCAGGGAGGTTTAACTTGTCCGGGGGTGGAGGTCTATAACAAGGTCTGTGACCGAGGAATCGCAAAAGGGTATTCATCTGTCCACTGGGATGACCTGCTGGATACCGGACACCGTATTTTAGGTTTTGCGGCGGATGATACCCACAGCCGTTCCGACATCGCCGGCGGCTGGATAATGGTCAAGGCCAGGAACCGTACCCCTGACGCCATCCTGTCGGCTATCCGCAACGGAAGTTTTTATTCCTCGCAGGGGCCGGAAATCAAAGCAATCGTCATTCGCGGCCGGGAAATAAAAATCACCTGTTCACCGGTTATGCGCATTAACTTTATCACCAACCGCGCCGGCGGATGCAGTATCTCTGCGGCCACTCCACGGCTGAAAGAAGCAGCCTGGACTGTTCCCAAAGGCAATACCTATGCCAGAATTGAATTAGTCAACGTTTTTGGAAAAGTCGCGTGGAGCAATCCGATTTTCTTTTAGTCAAGGTTCCCGGAACGGTAACACGTCGTCCAGGGAAACGGCGCCGGCCAACAGCATGACCAGCCGGTCCACGCCGAGCGCAATGCCGGAGGCGGGCGGCAGGCCGGATTCCAGGGCCGCCAGAAAATCTTCGTCCAGCGGATACACGGGTTTGCCTAGGACGCGGCGCTCCGCGGCGCAGGCCTCGAAACGCTTGCGCTGTTCCGCCGGGTCGGTGAGTTCGCTGAACGCGTTGGCGATCTCGATCCCGCCGATATACAGTTCCCAGCGCTCCGCCACGCGCGGGTCTTCCGGCTTGCGGCGCGCCAGCGCCGCCACGGCTGCGGGATAATCCATCAGCACCACGGGGCAGGCAGTTGGCAGATTTGGCTCCACCTTGTTGACCATATCCAGATCAAAACGGTCGGCGTCAAAATATTCAACCGGATTCCAGCCGGCAAATGTCCTGAATGCCTCGGCCACGGTCAGTAGTTCCCAGACCGGCATCAACTCGATGTGGGTCCGGCGATAGTCCAGCCAGGTGCGGCCCAGCACCGCTTTGGCCACGGCCGCGATAAGGGCCTTGGTCTCCGCCAGGATATCACGGTAGTCGGCGCTCGTGCGATACCACTCCAGCAGGGTGAATTCGGGGTGATGCTTCTGGCCACGCTCGCCCTGCCGGAAGCAGGGGCCAAGCTGGTACACGCGCTCACAGCCGGCGGCCAGCAGACGCTTCATGTGCAGTTCCGGCGAGGTGCGTAACCAGGCGTCGCCGGAGGGCATGGCGTCAATATGCAGTTCCAAGGCGGGCGCGGCAATCCGGACGGGCGTTTCCACCTCCAGAAAGCCCCGTGCGTCAAAAAATTGCCGAATAGCCCGCAAGATGCGGGACCGCAGGGCCAGCACCGGTTGAAACCGGGATAATGGAGAAAAGCCAGGCACGATAACGGGATTTTCAGTGTTCGGTGTTCAGTATTCGGTTTTGCGAGGCCCCAACGATAACCTGCCATCCAAGTATGGGAGTATGGGCGTGTAGGGATATGGGGGTCGCGAGAAAATTATCTACTCCCATACACCCACACTCTTTGACTGCCATCCGATTTACGCCGTGCGAACGCGGTCGCTATAGCCTCCGGTGCGCGTATCAATGCGGATTACATCGCCCTGATTGATGAAGAGCGGCACCTGGATTTCGTAGCCGCCCTCGATCTTGGCCGGCTTAAGGACGTTGGTGGCGGTATTGCCGCGCGCGCCGGGTTCCGTTTCGACGATGGTTTTTTCAACGAACGTCGGCAGTTCCACGCCAATGGGCGCATCGTTGTGAATCAGGATATCAACCTCGATCTCTTCCACGAGGAAGAAGCGACTATCGCCCAGCACCTCCGCCCGGACAGTCAACTGCTCAAAATTCTTGTCAAGAAACACGTACTCGTCGCCATCCTTGTAGGAATAGCGCATGGTGCGCTCTTCCAGTTTTGGCTCATTCAGCGTGTCGTTGGAGCGGTAACTGCGCGTCAGCGTGGCGCCCGTGATCATGTTTTTCAGCCGGCAGTTGTAAATGGAGGCGCCCTTGCCTGGTTTCACAAAATTGAAGTCGGTAATGACGAACGGTACGCCGTCAATCTCAACGCGCAACCCCTTGCGTAAATCCGATGCAGAATACATGATGCCACCCCTGATTTGGTTGTCGGTTTATTACCTGGAGGATGCCTTTAATAATACGAATACTGCCGCTTGGCAAGTTGTTTTTCAACAAATTGTTTTTCAACAAAATGTCGTTTTCAAATAAAACCGGTATTGACAGGGGCGGGAAAATAGGGCGAAATGGCCGATATCCGGGGCGGATTTGTTTTAATGCCAAGGAATTTAAAAGTTACCCCCTCTCCTTGGGGAGAGGACAGGGGTGAGGGGAGTGCAAGATGGAGGCCCCTCACCCGATCGGAATCGACCTCTCCCCAGGGAGAGGTGAAGCAGTTGCGGTCTTTGGGGCCTAATTCGATTCGGTAACACGAGGGAGTGAATCATGTCCAATCTATGGTTAATCTTAGTGCCGGTGATCCTGGTTGTTGCGCTGGTCCTGTTCTTCCGCCTGACGAAGAAATCTTAGCGCCCGCCGGAAAGGTTTATTTCCCTATGTCATCGGGAAGCCAGCGCTGGCGGATGCGGTCCAGCGTGCCATCCTGTTTCCACTGTGCCAGGATTTTATTCAAGGTGGCCTGCAGGTCCGTATCGGTCTTCTTAATGCCCCAGGCAATGGATTGCGTGGGGGACTGGATGGGCACCGTGGTCAGGTCGGCTTCATTCTCGGATGCCATCCATACGATGATGGGCGCATCGTGGATGTAAATATCAATCATCTTGCAGCAGATTGCCTGAGCGGCATCGGCTGGATCCAAGTTGCCCACGCTGGCCGCGTTACGGCAGACCTGCTGGACAAAAATATCCCCAGTGGTCTTTCGCTGGACGGCAAAATTGGCGTTGGCGTTGCAAACCTGTGGCGAAGTGCCGAACCGGTCCAAGTCTGTGCGCCGTACCAGGGCCATTTGACCCTGTTGAAGGTACGGCTCGCTGAAGGCGATACGGACCCGGCGTTCGCGTGTGACGGTCATGCCCGACATGATAATGTCAAACTTGTCGGCCAGGAGCGAATTGACCTGCTGTTCCCAGGGAACTTCCACAAACAGGAGCGGGCGGTCCATGGTTTTGGCCAGTTCGCGCGCCAAATCCGCCTCCAGGCCGAGGATCTGATTGCCCTTCTTGAAGATGATCGGGGGACAATCCGGTGTAATACCGACATACAGGGTCGGATTCTTACTGCTGCCGGAGCGCGGCAGGGTCTTGCACCCCGGGAAAAAGATGCCTATGCCCAGCGCCAATATCACCATGAAGCCTGCCAGAAACTTGTGCATACGCCCTTGCCTTTCGTTTAAAGGTTGCATCCCGAATTGTACCTGTAAATCCTTATCTTATCGTCCCGTCAGAATGAATCAATGGGAAAATGAGGTCCCCGTTGCGCCATAATAAAATGTTACCGGCATGACATTGAGAAGATGCCTTCGTTGCGCCATAATACATGTTACCGGAGCTCCTTGAGGATTTGGTTTTGTTTGAAGTCAATTTGGCGTTTTAAGGCAAAAGGGTTGATGTTGCAGAATATTTCTGTCAGCCAGGTTTTAACCGGCTCAAAGATTTCGTCAGAGCTCATCAGCCGCTGATAGGGAGTCTGCG
>VSJD01000075.1 GCA_008636095.1 Kiritimatiellota bacterium
CCGTTTAAGTTTGCAAGGTTTGGCCGCTCATGTATAGTAGCGAGATTGTGAGTCGGAGAATTTTTTATGGAATTACTGATTAAACTGCTGGCGTTGTTCCTGGCGATCGTGCCGCATGAAGTTGCCCACGGGTACGTGGCCTGGAAACTGGGCGATCCCACCGCCCGTCGTGCGAACCGATTGACGCTCAATCCGCTGGCCCACATTGATCTTTTTGGCTCAATCATCCTGCCCGGTATGCTGATGTTCATGCACAGTCCGGTCCTGTTCGGCTGGGCCAAACCAGTGCCATTTGATCCGCGGTATTTCCGCGATCCGCGCCGGGGTATCATGCTGGTAGGCGCGGCCGGGCCGATCACCAATTTTGCGATGGCCATTTTAAGCGCCTTGTTGTTTCGAGTGCTTGGGCCGGTGAACGGGCTGTTTGCGCTGTTCCTGGCTTACCTGTGCATAACCAACATCATCCTGGGGGTCTTCAATCTGATTCCCATTCCACCCCTGGATGGATCGCGGGTGGTGATGGGACTTTTACCGGAAGATTTAGTGGGCCCTTACCTGCGTCTAGAGCCGTTCGGATTTGTAATTATCTTCG
Source organism: Kiritimatiellota bacterium (assembly GCA_008636095.1). Lineage (GTDB taxonomy): Bacteria > Verrucomicrobiota > Kiritimatiellia > JAAZAB01 > JAAZAB01 > VSJD01. The sequence continues at coordinate 593 of VSJD01000075.1, forward strand.
GCCTGCTCTACCTGGGTGCGCTGGACCGGGTCATCAGTCCGGCGGCATTCTTCCTGTTTCGTCTCCTGCTGGGTACGCCCTGAAGTGAGGGCGACGGACCGGCGACGACAGACGACGGACGACAGACGAAATTAAACCGAAGAAGCAAACATCGAACATCCAACATCGAACGCCGAACATCGAATGGAAGAGCGGACGACAGCAAGGATCAGAAACCGTTGATTTCCGCGTTAGTGATAAATCGGGCAAGCTGGGCGTATACTTCAGAACGGCTTTTTCAGAAACGGATTGATCCGAAACTCTTCGGCCAATCGCGTTTCCGGTCCGTGGCCGGGAAAGATGCGCGTCTCGGGCGGCAATTGCGCCAGCTTGTGCAGGGATTGCGTCAGCACGCGTCCATCGCCACCCGGCAAATCCGTCCGGCCCACCGTGCCCTGGAACAGTGTATCGCCGGAAAAAAGAACGCGGTCAGTCGGAAAATGGAAACACACGCTACCCGGTGAATGGCCGGGCGTGCCGATCACCGTGTAGCTCAGGCCGTTATCCGTCCGGGTTTGGCCGTCCTCCAGTGTCCGGAGCGTACCGGCCGGTCGCCGTGGAACAGAATAGTACGGGGGTGACTGGTTCAAGGGACTGAAGGCCCACTTGAGATCCAGCGCGTGGATAGCATATGGAGCGGGGTGCTTGTCTGACACTTCTGCCAGCGCGCTGATGTGATCCATATGGCCGTGCGTCAGCAAGTAACCGGCCGCGTCCATCCGGTGCGTATCGAGAAACGCCAGAATGGCGGCGGCGTCTGCGCCCGGATCAATAACTAGCGCGTGCCGTTCCGGACCCCACATGACATAACAATTGGCCTGAAACGGCCCAACGGTAAGGCATTCGATATTCATAGCGCTGGTTACAATGCCGGATTAGTCTTGATTTGCCCAGCCGATTCTTTAATTATAAAGGCAAAGCGGTTCATCCCATAAGGTGCCGTGCGAGACAGGGATTATGACGGATAAAATGCCAGACAACAGTTGCTCCAGCGAAGCGGCTCCGGTGATCGAGGGATTTCGTGTCCTTGAGAACCTGGGACGCGGCGCGACATCCTCGGTCTGGAAGGCCGAGCAAGTATCACTTAACCGGCTGGTGGTCATCAAGGTGCTTTCCGAGCGGCTGACCCAGGAGCCGGAGGATGTTACGTTGTTCAAGGCTGAGGCGCGCATGGCCGCCAATTTCAAGCACGCGGGTATCGTGCAGGTCTATGATTTTGGCCAGTCCAAAATCGGTCGGCGCTATTACTTCGTAATGGAATACATTTCCGGCTATTCGGTCGGCGACTGGATCCGCCGGAAAGGCAAGATCACGGAACACGAGGCTTTGGTTGTTGCGCAGGCGGTGGCGGATGCCCTTAAATATGCCTGGGATCTTTCGAGAATCGTGCATTGTGATATCAAGCCGGACAACATTATGGTGGATGGCGATGGTTCCATCAAAGTTGCGGACTTGGGACTGGCCCACACCGTCAAGACCATGGCCAATCAGCCTGGCGCTGATGCGAAAGAAGTGATTATTACGGGTACACCGAATTACATGGCTCCCGAGCAGGTCCGGGGCTCGGATCCGATTGATTGCCGCACGGACATTTATGCGCTGGGCGCCTCGCTGTATCACATGGTCACCGGTCAATTGCCTTTTGGCGATAGTCCGCCTGATATTGTCATGGAGCGTCAACTCCAGGAGGCCTTTGAGTATCCGCAAAAGGTCAACCCCGATTTATCCGTGAGCGTCACGCGGTTGATTTTGAAAATGACAGCCAAAGAGCCCACCGCGCGGTTCCAGACCTGGGATGAGGTTCTGGCGGAAGTGGTCCGGCTGGAGCGGCAGATGCGGCAACAGGCGGCGGTCGCGGGCGCCGCCGCTTTAACTGAGCGACCGCCAGCGGCCGATTCGAAAAAAAACGATAATATCTTGGCGGGGAGTGGCCCGAGGTGTCGGTATTGCGGTCAACCTGTTCAACCGCAGGCCTTATATTGCGGATTCTGCGGCAAGTCGGTGGTTGCCCCAGCGAAAGAACCGGTCGAGGATCAGAAACAGAGTACGATCCGCTTAAAACCGATTCATGAGAACTCCACGGCGAGCGCCAAGCCGGCCGCGATCCATTTGAAGCCGATGCGGTCGAAGCCCCCGGTGAACGGCAAACCGGCCGCGGCGCCGCCGGTGCCAGCATCCCAAATGCGACACGCATCGGGGCACAAGCATTTATCCTGGAGCGGTAACGTCTATATGGTGTTGTCCTTGTGTTTGCTGACTTTCCTGGGATACTACGCATACCAGAAAATTAAATATGACCACGATGTGATCATTCCAATCAAGGCCGCCATCATTCGGGCAGTTCAATCGGTGCAAGGGAAAAGCCGCCTGTATACCGCGGAGGGGCTACAGGGGGGCGCACAATTGAGCCACAGGTTATTATGGGCGCGCTTCATGGCCAAGCCAGCGCTTCCGGTTGACCTGCCAACGGTTGCACCAAAAGAAACGCCAGTGCCGGATGAAACACCAGCGCCGATAGAATCGTCGGAATCGGAAGTGGCGCAGGAATCGGAGTCATCGCCAACGCCGGCAGTAACTACCGAGCCGAAGGCAACCGAAACGGCCGTATCCGCAACACCCGTAGCGCCGATGCAATCGGAAACACCACCACCGCCGGCAGTTTCCGCGCCGTCACCCGTTTCCGAGAAATCTCTTCAGGAAATAGAATGGGAACGTCTGCTGGCGCAGTGTAAACAGCAGCAACCCAAAGTCGGAGAGCGTGTCACAATTACGTTCAATAATCAGCAAAAGAAAATCGAGGCGATTCTGGATCGTGTGACGGCCGATGGGATTATGGTCAATGTTCCACCCGGATTCGTTGAATATCCATTCCGCCTCATGTCGGCGGAAAGCCGATTAATGTTCTTTCCCGAAGAACGTGCCCGCCATATTCAGAGTCAGCAAGTTAAAAAGAGCGAGTAGAAGAAAGAGATCAGAAGTCAGAGGTCAGAGATCTATTCTATATTCATAGTTCTTCGTTTTCCGGCGTCCTGTTTTTCATTCGGCGTTGGGCGTTCGATGTTGGATGTTGGGCGTTTGCTTCATCAGATTCCCCACGAATGACACCCCGCGTGGCATGGGCAGCAGGCCGAAGATCGTTGCCATGCTCTGTGCTACGTCATAAAATCCATGTCGTATGCCTAATGAATGCCCGGGCCGTCCCGGCTGATAAACCAGGAGCGGCACATATTCCCGCGTGTGATCCGTCCCGTGGAAGGTGGGATCGTTACCATGGTCGGCGGTGACGATGAGCCAATCGTCCGAACGCAACACGGCCAGGAGGTCGTTAAAAAACCGGTCGGTCTGTTCCAGGGCGGCCGCATAGCCCTTGGCGTCGCGCCGGTGGCCGTAGAGCATGTCGAAGTCAATTAAATTGGCAAAGATCAGGCCGTCTGTGCCGCCCCGTGCCAGTTCCAGGACCTGCTGTTGCGAGGCGTTTGTGGTGTTGGTGTGAAATGAGCGTGTAAGACCGCGATGGGCAAAAATATCTTCAATTTTGCCCACGCCGGTGACCGGTACACCCGCCGCCTTCAGGCGGTCAAGCACGGTTGGCTCGGGTAGGGGATAGGAATAGTCGCGGCGGTTTTCGGTGCGCTGGAAGGCGCCGGGTCGGCCTACGAACGGCCGGGCGATAACCCGGCCGACCTGGTAAGGGTCACAGAGAAAGCGGGCTATTTCACAGGCACGGTACAACTCGCTTAGGGGGATTATTTCCTCATGGGCCGCAATCTGGAACACCGAATCGGCGCTGGTATAGACAATCCAGGCGCCTTCGCGCATCTGGCGCTCGCCCAACTCCTGGATTATCGCGATCCCGCTGGCGGCTTGGTTACCGATGAGACGCCGTCCGGTCCTGGCTTCAAAGGCCGTGACCAGTTCCGACGGGAAAGACGGCGGACCTTTTGGAAACAGGTGAAAACCGCGGGCCATTTCCAATCCGGCGAGTTCCCAGTGGCCGGTGGTCGTGTCTTTGCCCTGCGATACTTCCCGCATGGCGCCATAGCCGGCCAGCGGTTGTTCCGCCGCAGGAACTCCGCGGATGGGGGAACCCGCAGGCATCAGCGCCGGGATGTTGCCGAGCCCCAACTGCTGGAGGATGGGCAGATGGATTCCGCCCACCGCTTCCGCCAAGTGAGCAAGGGTGTTGGCGCCGGCGTCGCCATACTCCGCCGCGTCCGGCGCCGCACCGATACCAACGGAATCCAGAACAATCAAAATTACGTTCATGCGCAAACGTTCCTGGTTTTGGTTTTAATGATAAAATGCTTTTTGCCGGTTGTCTATCGGAAATAAAGTTGAATTAGCCGTTGCCTGCCATTAGAATGTCAGCCAACCCGGATATTTCATGCGTTGCATGAAATATCCGCCCTTTGGGCTTCGACGCGCCTCGGAAAACCGGGGCTAAGGAACGGCTTATGATGAAACACC
>VSJD01000069.1 GCA_008636095.1 Kiritimatiellota bacterium
GCGGCATAGCCCATGCCCACGTAACTCATTGGACTGATCAGCGTTGCCGTCTTGGCCCGCACCCAGTAGTAATAGGAAAGGATCGGGGAAATGGCGGTATCGTCGTAGGTATAGGTGGACGTTGAGCGTGGAGCGTAGAGCGTGGAGCGTAAGGTGATCGGCGGAATATCCGCAATCCGGCTGGCGGTATTTGCGTCGTTCGTCTGATTGCGCCAGATTTCGTATCCGGTGGCCCCGGCCACGCCCTGCCAAGTTATCTGAATTTTGTTCGTGTAGTTTCCCTCGGTCGCCGCCACACCGGCGGGCGTCCCGATGTTGGTGGATATTTGAAGATATACGCCCGCAAAGAGCGTAGTGCTTCCGCCGGTCACAAACTGGGATTGATTGCTCGGCGCCACGTAACCGGATAATGCTCCAAAAGCAATTCCATATCCACCCGTGACGGCGCTCACCGCCGCCAGATTGCCGGTGCCCACGGTCGGACCGGTATAACCGGCGGGCGCGGTTAATTGCCACGAACCATCGGTCGGCGTGACATTGATCGCCAGCCAGCCGTCTTCTGTCGGCGTGGACTCAACCACACCGCGCAGGTTCACTACATACGGTGTCGTGGCGCTATTGTTGGCGATCGCGACCGAGGCGGTGGCAATCCCCGCGGCGGACGGATTGAAGACGATGGAGAAGTTACTTGCCGTGCCCTGTGCGATGGAAACTGGAATACCGGAACATTGGAATAATGGAGAGCCGTTGGTCGTCACCCCGCTGATAGTTAGCGTCGCGTCCCCGCTGTTCGTCACCGAAAACGTATTGGTCACCGCCGTCGCGCCGAGCGTGAAGGTTCCGAAATCCGTGCCCTTGGTGGTGGTGGCCGTCTCGCCGCTTGCTACGACCTCGCCATTGGTGCCCAGCACCGTCATGGCGGCGACACCAGATCCCACCGATGCGATCGCCAAAGAATGGTAGGCATTTGGTCCCTTAGCCAGGCTGGCGGTCATCAGTCCGCCATTGTTGACCAATACCGGCACATGACTTTCGGTCGTCGTGCCGTTGCCCAACTGGCCATATTCATTGTCGCCCATGGCCCAGAGGGTGCCGTCCGCTTTCACATACAGGGAATGATAACTGCCGCCGGCCACCGCCACTACGCCGTTGGTCACCTGGGTGGGCAGGTTGGTGCGGGCACCCGCGCCGTCCGTGCCGATGCCCAACTCGCCTTCGTTATTCCAGCCCATGGCCCAGAGAGTGCCGTCCGATTCAACAAACAAGGAATGATTTCCGCCGGCGGCCACCACCACCACGTTGTTGGTCACCTGGATGGGCAGGTTGGTGCTGGCCCACGTGCCGTTGCCCAACTGACCAGAAGGATTATTGCCCCAAACCTGCAATGGGGCGTTGGACACGCTCAGGCTGGCCGGAAAGCTGATGGCCAGCCCGTAATCGTTCGTGATCACCACGTAGTAACTGCCGCTGTTGGTGAACTGGAAGGGGTCATAAGCCAACGTGCTGTTGGTCTGGCCCGTCAGGATCACTCCGTCCTTAAGCCATTGATAGCCGAACGGCTCATCGCCGCTATTGCTGACGGTCAAACTGACCGGCTGCCCCACCGCAACCACTGCACTGGATGGTTGGGTGGTGATGGATGGAGGTACACCGGGGAATGCAGAAGCAGTCAAAGCCGACAGCCCTAAAACGACTGAAATAAAAAGATGGGTGACGGCTTTGACCGTTAATCGTTGCAAGTGTTTCACAAGGGATCCTCAGGTATTACAAGCCAAGGCTTTTTTCAGAACACAACTCTCCTTGAAGCTCATACAGTCCGTTTTCGTTGGGTCTGTGCCAACGAAATAAACGGACACGAAACAAATGGATGAGAATATCTGCCCAAAAGGCTTGGATAACCATTTTTGGGAATCGGGAAAATGGGCCGGGGAATATTCCTTGGGCATTAGGATGGAATTGGAAGAGAGGGGAAGAAATCTGCCCGTCACGGTCCTGCGTCAATTATTTTCATTGCCCAGGAAACCACAGCTTCCGCAAGAGCCACCGCATCTTTCCACTCGTCTTTTGAAACCGGCTCGTAGTTGCCCGGATAGCGCGTAGCAACGGCATACCCTGTCAGAATAATCGACGCTTTTACCTGCTCCGGCATCTTTTGACCATGTTTTTCCAAGGTGTCAATCAGTTCATTGAGGTCGTGCACAAATCGGAATGGGATTTTCCTTTTCACCAGAACGGCTTTCAGGGATTTTTCAGCCGCTTGTTGAGCGTGGTAACAAAGGTCTTCCCACAATGCGTCTTTTGGTCTCGGAACCTTTGCCAGCGCCATGCTGCTCTGGGCGCGTTTCAACCAATCTGCGGAAGTGCCTGCTATTTGTTTATGCGGCATGGTAGATCTCACGCCCCTCCTGTAAAGCACTTTGGTAGATCAGCGAAAAATTGTTCCCGTATTTCTTTATATCACCAACTGTGGCTACAATTACATCCGTGGCAATTCCAAAACCGGCCAGCCCGCGATATATTAGTTGAACAGCTCGCCGCCGGTGAACCCCGTTTGCCACGATAACAAGTATGTCAAAATCGCTGTTGGCTCTCATCCGTCCCTGTCCGGCAGAACCAAATAAAATGATCCTCAAAGGGGACACACTGCTCACGACCCGTTTTACCAACTCCGCTATGTGTTCAGATCCGAATTTCATTGTAATGCCCATTGATCGTATCGCGGCTAAGTCAAGTTGCTTTTCATATTTATTGTGTTCGGCCGCAACTTGGAAGTCAAACAAATATTGCGCCCAAATTCGCGCGGCCGCAAAACTACGCCAGCCTGGATTTCGCCCGTAGCAGTCCCAAAATCCCCGCCCCTATCTTACCGCTGAATAGATTTGACGCTCCACAGGCAGGTTTATGAATTTCGTGGGGCATATGGGGGTGGCTCTTGCTTATGGTTCAAAGGGCTTGGATGATCCTCTTGACCGTTGGAAAAGGATAGGTGCGTACTGCTGATGTTATGTCAGCGGGTTTGGCTCCCGAATCGTACCAGTGTTTCCGGGGCTCCCAGGTGGATTTAGCCTGCATGATGCTGCGTTATGCTGCATTATTGACTTTTGAATAAACAATGATATATGTGCAATTATCAAGGGGTTATGCAATATTTTAGGTTGTGTGAAAATGCTGGCCACTTTCTCTTAATCAGCGGGTCGGGGGTTCGAGCCCCCAGCCTCTACCAATTTTCGCCAGCAGGCGGAAATTGTCCGGCGTAGTCCCGACTTTCCGGGAGGTCGGGACGAAGCCGGGTATTTCACCTTCATCCCAATGCTGTCTATCTTTTTCTTAATACCTGCTGTTTCTGGTCATCCAAGCCCTTTTTGACCCAATTCGGGCTACTGGACTATCCGCTAGACCATCCTGTGGGGTGCCTTCCCGTCCTTTGAGCCATTTAAAGGGCACATAATTCTGAGCGCCCATTATTGTATAGCAACCGCTTGACACACGTTACTATACAAGGTACCTTTTCTTTAGTCCTGTATAGTAACCGGAGTGATGTCATGAGTATCAAGAGTGTCCTTAGAGAAGAACTGGAGAATTCCCTCCAGATGGAAAAGAACTATGCGCGGGAACTGGCTAAGCTCCCCGCGGGCAGCCTTGTTCGCCGCGTCATCAAGGCCCGCGTGTATTATTATCTTGTCTTTCGGGAAAAAGGCCGCTTTCGCGCCGTTTACCGAGGCAAGGCTGGTGCCGCCGAGATCGAGAAATTCAGAAGGGCCAAGGAATACCGTGCCAAGTATCGCCGACTGCTTTCGCAGGCCAAAAAGCAAATTCGCTTCCTAAGGAGCGCGTTACGTGGAAAAGAAGCAATATGAATTATGCCGCGAGGTCTTACGGCGTCTGGACCAGTGTGGTTTGCTCAACAACTTGATCATGATCGGTAGCTGGTGCCTGCTCTTCTACAAGGACTACTTCCAACAAAGCTCTTACCGGGCCGCTATCCGGACCCGCGATCTCGATTTCCTCATCCCACTTCCGCAACGATTCGCGGTCAAGGTCGATCTACATGACCTTCTACGGGATCTCGGCTTCGTCATTAACTTTAAAGGGCAGGACGGCTGGATCACCTTGCAACATCCGGACCTTATCATCGAGTTCCTTATACCCGAACGTGGCCGAGGTACGCACAAACCAGTGCTTGTTCCGGACCTTGGCGTTAACGCGCAATCCCTGCGTTTCCTGGATTTTCTCGCCACGGATACGATTCGCGTACGCTTTCACGATCTTATCTTACGAGTTCCACACCCGGCTAATTTTGCCCTGCATAAACTCATCATCGCCTCGCGCCGACAAAGCGATAAAGGGGAGCGTGACCGAAGCCAGGCCGTTCAGGTTCTTCAAGCCCTGATCCAATCAGGAGAGAAGGCAACCATCCGTGCACGATTCAGTAAAGCTCCAGCCAAGTGGCAGACCTGTATTCGCAAGAACCTTGCCGAAATGAAGGAAGATAATATTTTGGCTGTCCTCGTTTAATAGTAACGGATTTCCGGCGGGAATGAGCGGTGGAAACTTGGCGACCATTCCGCGACCAGTATTTCCGGGGCTCCCAGACTGCTTTTGGAACTGCGGATTGACTGAATTTGCGCCGCCTTGATGCCAAAACCATGGAGTTGGTAATTGCAATGTGCAAATTCGGCAAGGGAAAAAGAGAAAAAAAAGGGACTCCAACGTTTGTCAGAGCCCCCTTTTATGGTTGTCAGGACGTTGTTGAAAACAGCCTTGCCGTTTATTCCGTCACCGGCTGATACTCCGGGCCGCCGAAGAGGCCCCAGGTTAATTGATAACCTTGGGTTGAGAGGAATAATTCCCAGAGACCTGCCTGCCCTGAGCCCGTCGAAGGGGTGTCCTGATGATATACCGCCGGATCAGCCAGTCCGTCACCATCATAATCAGCTGGAACCGGCCCTCCAGCTATAGTTCCCAGAAAACCGTCACACCAGGTATAGCCCCCCTGCGTAGCCAGCGAGGCGGACATCAACACTTGCCAA
>VSJD01000201.1 GCA_008636095.1 Kiritimatiellota bacterium
AGATTTCGAGGAAGTCCACGTGCATCAGGTGGTCCTGAATATGATCACGCTGAACGTCCTTCAACAAGACTTTGCGGGGGGCGTCTTTGTCCACCGTGAGGTCCATAATCAGGTTTTCGTCCGCCCGGTGCCGGAGTAAGAGCTCGAACTCATGCCGTTTGAGCTGGATGGGTTGGGATTGGCCCTGGGTGCCATAGACGATGCCGGGCAACCAGCCGTCTTTGCGCAGGCGGCTCACGCGGCGCGAGCCGCGGATATCGCGTTTATTTGCCGACAGTTTAATGGTATCTATTTCCTGAACCATGAATATCTCCCCTATAGACTAAATGTTGAACAAGGACGACACCGACTGATTGTTGTGAATTCGCCGGATAGCTTCCGCGAACAATTCGGCCACTGACAGTACGTGCACGGGCAACGTGTTGGGCGTCATCCTTAACGGCACGCTATCCGTCACAACAAATTCCTGAATGGCCGACTGCTTCAGGCGCTCGTAGGCCTCCGGAATGAAGACGGCGTGGGTGACTGCCGCGACAATATTGCGGGCGCCCGCTGCTTTCAGGAGCTTGGCGGCCGCGCAGAGTGTGCCGCCGGTCGTAATAAGATCGTCCACCAGGATGCAGGTTTTGCCCTTAACATTGCCGACCAGGTTATAGGATTCAACCTCCGTTGGGCTGACGCGCTGTTTGGCCACGATCGCCAAGCCCGAGTTCAGAAGGCGCGAGTATTGATAGGCCATCTTCATGCCGCCGGGATCGGGGGATACCACTACCAGATCGGCGAGCGTTTTTTCGCGCAGGTATTTCACGATTACCGGGGTGGCGTAAAGGTGATCCACGGGAATATCGAAGAACCCCTGGATTTGCTGGGCGTGAAAATCCATGGCCAACAGCCGGCTTGTACCGGCGGCCACCAGCAGGTTGGCCACGAGCTTGGCCGTGATTGGCACGCGCGGCTGGTCCTTGCGGTCCTGGCGCGCATACCCGTAAAAGGGCATGACTGCCGTGATGCGCGCTGCCGAAGCGCGCCGCATGGCGTCAATCACGATCAGGAGTTCCATGACGTGCTCATTCGGCGGATAGCAGGTGGGTTGTATGATGAACACATCCTGGCCACGGATGTTGTCGTCGATTTTTACTGCGATTTCGCCGTCAGGAAATCGGTTGATTTCGATATGGCCAAGCGCAACTCCCAAATTGTGGGCGATGCCCTCGGCCAATGCCGGATTAGCGCTACCAGTAAAAACTTTAAACATAATTTCCTTCCAGCGGCATTGCCCGACCAGGATTCGAACCTAGACTCTGGCCTCCAAAGGGCCGTGTGCTGCCATTACACCATCGGGCAGACCGACACAAAATCAATAATACGAGCGCCCGCCGGATGTCATTTGATATCGGAGACGGTCAAATCGCCTGCGCCACACACGTCCATGCCGGGCACCCGATGGATTTACGCAGGCGCCTGCCCAAGGCATGCCCCTGATCTGCATCCTGAACCAGCGTGTACAGGGTTGAGCCCGAACCTGTTAACTGTACAGCAAGAGCTCCAGCAGACTCAAGTTTATTTTTAATCAACTCAAGGAGCGGGTATTTCCGGCATACCGTTGCCTGGAGCGCATTGTAGAGGCCGGCGGCGACCTGTGCCGGCACGCCCTGTTCCAATCCGGAAACAACCTGGTGGAACTTATCCGCCGGGGGCGTGGATGTCAAGCCGGTCTTATACCGCGCGTAGATGTCGGTGGTGGAAACGGCGAGTCCCGGATATACCAGGAGCAACCACAAGGGATTCTGCGTGTGGCGGCGAATGGGTGTAAGCTGTTCGCCCACGCCTTCCATGCACAGGCTCCCGCCATGAATGAGGGCGGGAATGTCACAGCCCAGGCGTATGCCCAGCGATATTAGCCGGTCCTGGGAAAGGCTGGTTTCCCAGAGTGTGTTCAGGCCCTTTAGAACTGCCGCGGCATCCGAACTGCCGCCGCCCAGGCCGGCGCCAATGGGAATGCTCTTTTCCAGAACGATCCGGACGCCGCCGGGGTGGCCGGTCACTTCTTTCAGTAAGCGGGCGGCGCGTGTGGTCAGGTTATCCTCCGGCCGGCACAAGGTCATGGTCCAAGGGATGCCCGGCAACTGAATGTCGCGGGCCGCTACGGTTTCAATGCCGTCGGGATGGTTCTCCAGCACAATCCGGTCATATACGGAGATCGGCAGGACTATGCTTTTGATATTATGATAGCCATCCGGCCTTTTCCCGAGAATATCCAGGAACAGATTGATTTTGGCCGGGGCCTGAATTTCCATCCGTTGCATGGTGTTCTCTTTCTTCATTGGGCAAAACACAACCGGTGTTTATCTGCGAGAAAATGCCAAATGTCAAATAGAAACGCAAAAAAACGTAAGCATACCGTGACGCGTGGCGCGCCCCGCGTCCAGCGAGGAGTGCGACTACAGTTAAGGTGAACCAGTATTTGGCGTGTATGCTTCCTGCGTTGGCTTGAAAAATGCTTGATAATTAAGCGTAAGCGATGTCTAATTGGAATGTTCTTTGAAAAGCGGAAAAAACAAAGTAATGCCCTGCCTGGTTCGTGATGTGGGTTGAAGATTATTCCCAACATTATTAATCAAGGAACCGTGCGTTCCACCTGATTTGATGGGAAAAGTCATACGACGCCCCACGACTTATGGTGGGGCATTCTTTTTGTCTAGGACATGTCGAATGGTGTGTATGATTATTTTTTTTCTGGCGCCAGCCTGTCGTATTTTAGAAAATGAGAACGGAAAATAGCCTCGGATTGAGGAATAAACTTTGTGGGTCTCACCATATTTTTATGTTGTCATCATGTCCGGACATGCTAAATTCTCCGCGTATGAATGCTTTTAATTTTCATGCGGTTAATCGTCCGAAAGGATTATAGCGCTATGATAAAACTGGATCCGTTAAAACTCAAGGACTGGCAAATCGCTGAAGCGGCGGAAGAACACATGAAGCCGTTTGCGCAACTGGCGGCAGACATGGGCTTGAAAGTAAAGGAGCTCATTCCCATGGGCCGGCAATTGGGCAAGGTTGATTTTATGCAAGTGCTCGCGCGCTTGAAAAACGCGCCTAAGGGTAAATATATTGATGTCACGGCCATTACGCCGACACCACTGGGCGAAGGCAAAACGACCACGACCATGGGTCTGGTGGAAGGTTTGGGTAAACTGGGCAAGCGCGTGGTTGGCGCGATTCGTCAGCCGAGCGGTGGCCCCACCTTCAATGTGAAAGGCTCGGCGGCCGGGGGTGGCCTGGCCCAGTGCATTCCGTTGACACCGTTCTCGATCCGCCTGACCGGCGACTTTGATTCCATCACAAATGCCCACAACCTTTCAATGGTGGCACTCACCTCGCGGATGCAGCATGAACGTAACTACGACGATGCGCGTCTGGAGCAAGCGGGGCTCAAGCGCCTGGACATTGATCCGCAGCGGGTTGAAACCCGGTGGGCGATTGATTTCTGCGCGCAGGCCCTGCGTAATATCACCATCGGCAAGGGCGGCAAAATGGATGGCTTTGAAATGGAATCCGGTTTCCAGATTACGGTTTCCAGCGAAATCATGGCCATCCTGGCTGTCTCAAAAAATCTTAAGGACCTGCGTGAACGCATGGGACGGATCGTGATGGCCTACAGCCGCAACGGCCGGCCCGTGACCACCCGCGACCTGGAAGTGGATGGTGCCATGACGGCCTGGATGGTGGACGCCATGAATCCGAACCTGCTCCAGACAATTGAAGGTCAGCCGGTCTTCGTGCACGCGGGCCCGTTCGCCAATATCGCCATCGGCCAGAGTTCCATCATTGCCGATGATCTCGGTGTGCGCTTGGGCGAATATCACGTCACGGAAAGCGGATTCGCCGCCGACATCGGCTTCGAAAAGTTCTGGAACCTGAAATGCCGTTTTTCCGGTCTCAAGCCTAATGCCGTGGTGATTGTCTGTACCGTGCGCGCGCTCAAGATGCATGGGGGTGGTCCGGTGGTTAAACCGGGTATGCCGTTAGACGAAGTCTACCGTAAAGAGAACCTGGCGTTGCTGGAAAAGGGCTGTGAAAACCTGGTGGCCCACATCGAAACGGTTATGAAGAGCGGCGTGCGGCCGGTGGTGTGCATCAACAGTTTTTATACCGACACCGCGGCCGAGGTGGCGCTGATCAAGAAGATCGCCGAACAGCACGGCGCCCTGGCGGCGCATTCCCAGCATTGGCTCAAAGGCGGCGAGGGTGCCCGCGAATTGGCGGAGGCGGTCATCGCGGCCTGTAATGAAAAAAGCCACTTTAAGTTCCTTTACGATCTGAGCCTGCCGCTACGCCAGCGCATCGAGCTGATTGCCCGGGAAGTCTATGGCGCGCAAGGCGTCACTTATACCGACGTTGCCCTGCAGAAGGCCAAGGCGTTTGAGGCCGATCCTGAAATCGCCAAACTGGGTACCTGCATGGTGAAGACCCATCTCAGTCTGTCGCACGATCCGATGATCAAAGGCCGTCCGCGCGGCTGGGATCTGCCGATCCGGGATATTCTGATTTATCGGGGCGCGGGCTTTGTTGTGCCGGTGGCCGGTGACATAAAACTGATGCCCGGTACGGCTTCGAATCCAGCCTTCCGCAATATTGATGTTGATGTGAAAACCGGGCGGGTCCGGGGATTGTTTTAAGTCGGCAGATAATTAGTGTTTCAGATAAATAACTTTCCGAAAAATCGGCATGCCTCCTGAAAATGGCAAAGCAATATTTACCACACGCAGAGATCGCAGAGAAAATGGATCAAGGAAATGGGTAAATATATTATTTTGCTTTTGTGTTCTTCCATGAGAAGGCTTGTCAAGAAGCGACTGACGTGGCAGGCGCTGGGCTCCGATCCTGAGGCATGTTATGCTTCCATTCGCACTCTATAATGGGTCATTAATTCAGACCCGGTGC
>VSJD01000357.1 GCA_008636095.1 Kiritimatiellota bacterium
CAATAGCGAGAACAAATGCGCCCGCTCTTCCTCCAGGTCCGACGACAACAGATCAAGACGCGTATAGGCGATAGCAACCAGCGTTGCCGCCAGCGCGGTCAGGGATTCAAGCAACCCCTTGCCCGCGCCGGGTGTTTTCTCAGGCATGGCGTGTGCCTAGCGACGGCCGACGAGAAAACCGATCAGCAAGCCAACCGCAGCGGCGACACCAACGGCATTCCAGGGATTTTCGTGGACATAAACGTCGGTTGCCTTGGCCGCCGCTCTGGTTTTGACCACCAGAGCCTCCTGCGCATCGACCATCCTGTCCTTCATGACTCGCAAGGACTCTTCCGCCTTGGCGCGCACTTCGGCCAGCTTTTCGCCGCCCTGATTGGCGGTCGCTTTCAGCAGCGCTTCCGCATCCGCCACTACAACGCTGAAATCGGCGAGCAATTGTTCTTTGGTAACTTCATTGGCGAGCTTTTCCATGTTCTTCTCCATTGCGGGTTGTACCGTGTTCACGGTGGATCACTTTAACCGATTGTCACCCTATTTCTAGCATCACGCGCTTCGCCGGGGCGGCTGTCGAACCAAGATTTTTCGAGCGCCGCGCGCATCGGCGCCCGGTCATCGCCCGAGCCCTCGGTCTGGCATGTTTCCACACCCCGCCACGTTTCAGTTCAGGACCTAACGTCACATCTTGCTCAAGCGGAAGCCGGGTGCCCAGTCCGTCAATGTACGCCGCGTCGCGAATGGTTTTGCTTTTCGGACGACACTTGAATTTGAAAAATATGAAGCGTCTAATCAATAAACCGAAAGCGTACTCGGTGCGCATACTAAAGTGATTTCATTGGGTAAGTAAGCGCGCATAACCGTTTTTGAATCCGTCATTCCCGAGTGTTTTTATCGGGAATCCAGTTCCGCCATCTGACTGGCCTTTAACCCTTGGTTTGATGAATGAACTGGATTCCCGATAAAAACACTCGGGAATGACGGCCCAAGCTGGTTTCACGGTTCTACTTATGGTTTCGGCTTGGCCATGGGGTTTTGTCTGTTGTCGTGACATTACCTTGGTGCATAAAAATCGGCCGTGACCGCCTTATGGGAAAAGGAGGGTTCCGAGGGTTAAGTAAGCGCGCATAACCGTTTTGAATCCGTCATTCCCGAGTGTTTTTATCGGGAATCCAGTTCCGCCATCTGACTGGCCTTTAACCCTTGGTTTGATGAATAAACTGGATTCCCGATAAAACCACTCGGGAATGACGGCCCAAGCTGGTTTCACGGTTCTACTTAAAGAGGTTGATTGCCCCGGCCATGCTTGCTTGCCACTTATGGGGGGATATGCGCCATATTCGGGACTGACTTTACGTTAAAATCAAGGAGAAATAATCATGTCAAAGATGCAAATTGACTTGTTGATCATTACACCCGGTGAATTTAAGGCAAGCTTGGCGCCATTGGTAAGCCATAAAAATAATACTGGCATAGCAACCGAACTCATTGATCTGGATGCCGTTTACAAGCTTTACTCTGGAAAAGACGAGGCCGAAAAGATCAAGAAATGCCTGGTGGCCTATCGGAATAATAATGGGATCAGGTTTGCGATGCTGGTCGGCGATAGCGACAAATTCCCCGTGCGGTATACAAAGACGGACAGAAAAGACGCCAAAGCGTTTGATACGGCTTTTTATGCCAGCGATCTTTACTATGCCGACCTTTTCGAGCCGAATGGAGTCATGGATAACTGGGATAAGAATAATAATGGTTATTACGGCGAGCTTCGTGGTGAATCGGGGACGGGCACTCTTAATGTTGATGATGTCGATCTGCGTCCCGATATTGCGGTGGGACGTATCCCCGCTTCCACTTCGGCCGAAGTTAAAAAATATGTGAACAAGGTCATAACGTATGAAACTACGAGCTATCAACCAGCGTGGTTTAAAAAGACATTATTGATTGCAACGACCGACTGGTTGAATGATGCCTGCAAGACTCAAGAGGAGATCGCTACAAAAAGTTTTACCGATTTTTCCAACCAGAAGCTGTATTCCTCCGGAAATCCATGTGGCAATGTTACGGCGCCTTCCGCTGGAAAAATAAATGAGCTGATGAATAATGGAGTCGGGTTCATTAGTTACATTGGTCATGGTAGCCGAACGACATGGCATGGATGCTATGGTGTAAACGATATTTCCGGATTAACCAATGCGGCCAAGCTTCCGATCATCATCGCTAGTGCCTGCGGTACTTCCGAGTTTGCCACGCAGGCGCCCTATGATGGATATACCGATATTAACGGGGCCAATCATAATGGCACAAACGGTGGGGAGGTTTTCGCCGTTACACCGCCTCAGCCGGCTTGTATCCAGGCGTTGCAAAATCCGGAATCCATAGGAGAGGCCTTGACCGTAAAATACGATACGGGCGCGATCGGATATATCGGATGTGTAACCGGAGCTCAACCCTGGTCGCGTGATCTTAACAAGTTCTTTTTTGAGGCATACCGTTATGGGCACGAGTTCCTGGGCGGGATGTGGAGCTACATGATTCAGAAGTTCTATGAAACTCATGTGCTGCCAACCGTGATCGCGACACCTGACTGGACAAAGGTTGCCGAATTCCATCAGCCGTGGAAATTCATTCTTTTCGGTGACCCCTCCCTGCGAATCGGTGGAATTAGAACTTCGCTGGGCGAGGATTGCCTGAAAATCGACCATGGGAAGGTTCAGGTCAAGAAAATAAACGGCAGGTGGAAGATTGTCGAGGGGGCAAGCTGGTTGCTTGATTTTGGTGGTGATCTGACGTCGGCGATATTGGCCAACAACATCATCAAGCATTATAAATTTACTAGCCAATGCTTTGTGGGGCGGCCTGGCCCTTCAATGGAGTATTTCTTGAGCGGCGGCAAGGCGCCGGTTGGGCCCTTCCCGGGAGAAGATGCGATTGGATTTAATCCTTCGGCAATTATCGTAAAGAAAGTAAACGGCAGATGGAAAATCGTGGAGGGGTCTCACTGGATAATGGATTTTGGTGCTAGTGAAATCGAGGCAATAAAAGCATTTGCGGTGATCCAAAAGTACGGGTTTAACAAGATTTGTTTTGTTGGCAGGCCTAATCCTCCCATGTCCTATTTCAGAAGATGAGACGAGAGTGATTCGTAAGTAAGCGCGCATAACCGTTTTGAATCCGTCATTCCCGAGTGTTTTTATCGGGAATCCAGTTCCGCCATCTGACTGGCCTTTAACCCTTGGTTTGATGCGTGCTTATCCGGTTGTCACCCAAACCCACTATCGGCAGTGGGTAGCCCAATGGGATGGACTCCTCCTCACGGTACCGGCATCGAAGTGCCAGACTGGAGGAGTTGCAACCAGTCGAAGAGAGAAGGAGCCCGAGATGAACGCTACACGGATTGGTCTGGATTTGGCAAAGCTGGTCTTCCAGGTGCATGGCGTAGATCGTGACGAGCGGAAGGTAATCAAGCGCCAACTGCGGCGCAGCCAGGTGCTCCCGTACTTTGAGAAGCTCCCCGCCTGCAAGATCGGCATGGAGGCGTGTGCGGGCGCGCATTACTGGGCGCGCAAATTTGCGCAAATGGGCCATGAGGTCAAATTGATCGCCCCCCAGTTCGTCAAACCCTATGTGAAGAGCCAGAAGAACGACGCCAACGACGCGGAAGCGATCTGCGAAGCCGTGGGGCGTCCCAACATGCGCTTTGTCGCCATCAAGACCGTCGCCCAGCAGGACATGCAGGCCGTACACCGCATCCGCAGCGAGCTGGTCAAAAGCCGCACCGCCAAGGTCAATCAAATTCGCGGCCTTCTGGCGGAATACGGCGAGATCGTCCCCGCCCGCATCGAGCAGATTCGGCGCGCGATACCGCTGCTTCAGGAAGATGCCACGAACGGCCTGACACCGCTGTTCCGCCGCTTGCTGGAGGGATTGCGCCTGGATCTGGTGGAACTGGATCGCCGGGTCGAAGAACTGGATCAGGAAATCGTGGCAGCCGCCAAGGCAGACCCCGTGGCGCAGCGCCTGCAAACCGTCCCCGGAATCGGGCCGATCACGGCCACGGCGCTGGTGGCGGCGGTGGGCGATGGCCGCCAGTTCAAGCGCGGCCGTGACCTGGCCGCCTGGCTGGGGCTCACCCCGGGCCAGCACAGCAGCGGGGGCAAGGATCATCTCCTGGGGATCAGCAAACGCGGCGACAGCTACCTGCGCACGCTGCTGATCCACGGGGCGCGCGCCGTGCTCAGGGCGGTGGGCGACAAGGACGATCCGCGCAGCCGCTGGCTCGCGGGGTTGGCGGCGCGCCGCCACAAGAATGTGGCCGCAGTGGCCCTGGCCAACAAGAACGCACGCATCGTCTGGGCGCTGCTCACCCGAGGCGAGCGCTATGACAGTCAACACGGCATGACGACGGCCTGAAGCGTCGCCGAACAAGCAACCCGTTCAACTCATGGCTGCATCAGAGAAGAGAGAGATGGCAAAACGGTCGAACCGGCGGTGGGTGAGCCTGGCACATCCGGAGGCCTTCGAGGCCGATAGCCCGATTAGCCCCCACCGCGCGGATGCCCATCATGGCCAGGAGTCGCAAAACTCCGCAAACAGGTCGGATATACGGTCGCAGTCGTACCTTGTCGCCAACTGCTCGATTCGCTCATGCAAGCCCGGAGACCGGGCCTTGATCTCGTTATCGAATACCCCCGCGCGAAGGGGCAGCCCGAACAACCGCCGTGCCGAGTGCGACGAGTTATCCACCGCCGCCCACCCTCCCGCCAGCGTGGGAGGCGCGCTTCCGGGCGGGCGGCCGTGGATAACTCTGCGCCTGCACGCTGATCCAGCCGCCTCGCCATCGAACCGAAACCCTCTCCCAGACGCTGGGCGTAGTGCCAATGTCAGCACAGCAGAATTTATGTTTCCACAACCTTGCATAACAGGAGGAGTCCATATA
>VSJD01000348.1 GCA_008636095.1 Kiritimatiellota bacterium
GGTGAAGGGCTGCGGGTATGATTCCATTGACTGTGACTACGAGGTGCCGGTGGTGGATCCGCCCAATTTCTGCTTCTGCGTCCGTTGTCTGGAGGATTTCCGGAAACGCGAGAAAATTCCCGCCGATGTGAAACTGACGTCGACGCTTGTGGTTGAGAAGTACCGCGACGCCTGGGTTGCATTTCGCTGCCGGCAGAACGCCGAGATGATCGGGTTTCTGGCGCGGTTCATCCGCGAGACGGAGCCGAAGATTGGCGTAAGCACCTACAGCGGATTCCAGACAAAGTATACCCGCGAGCATTATGGCATCGACTGGGCCTTGCTGCGGGACAAGATTGACGAGGGGATTGCCGGTTATGACGGCAACCGCAAGGATGTGGCCGCCACGGCCCAGGCATTGGCGCCCACGCCGTTCATCGGCGGCGAAATGTACTACCTTGGCGATCGCTCGAGTGCGGCCGGTCCCATCCGCCGCGAGGGCTGGAAGATGCGGCTTGTGCGCACGTACATCAACAGCGGCTGCAACGGCGTCCTGATCTGGTGGCTCCCGCCGATGGATGGTTCGGCCTACTACCAGACCTCGCAGGCGGCCGCGATTATCGCTGACTTGGAGGATTTCTTCCGCAAGGGCCAGCGCGTGGATGAGAAAATTGCCTTCACTGCTGAGGTTCGGGCCGATGACTATGCCGCATTCGAGAAGGACGGCCAGATCCTGCTTGTGCTCTTCAACCCCAATCCCACCCCATGCAACGTTGATGGCGTCACGGTGAAAGGCTGGAGTACCACCACGGCAAAGAAATACGATGACCGGGCAGGTCGGCTGGACAAAGCGGACACGGACCTGCGCAAGGTAAGTGTGGAAGCACGGGACTTGGCCGTACTGCTCCTGCGGCAGAAGTGAAGCTCCCCGTGGCAAGCCAAGGGGCATCTTTGTTTAAAGCGAAACTCGGCGAAGCTAACCCGGCTTCGTTGTGCTGTGATGAACTTCGCCGGGTCGTCTCGCCATCTTGTCCTGCCATAGCTCCCTTGGAGCGACGGCGGATCATCCCTGTGGCAACCTCTGCCCGCAATGCTACGCATAGCGTTGCAGGTGGGGCCACAGGGCACTCTGGCGAAGACGAGTAGCAGGTCAGGGTGTGCGCTTGTTTCGTCTCGCAATTAAGGCGGTCAACTTAGGGACTCGCGTTGGTGGAGCCAGGGACAGCCCTGGCTCTGATTACGTTTATTTCTACGGGACAGTAACGAGTGTGCCTTTGGGAACATATTCATAACACCCTATATCCACAATGCCGCTGAATCTATCCAGCCGCCGATGCCCGTCTACATCAGCCGCGCCGGTCATCCAACTCTGATATGTTCCCGCATTCACACAGGGCGAATTTGCCGTCAGACGATAATTCCCGGTAGCCTGCCCAACAAATTGCGGGTCAGAGCCGGTGTTCCCCGTTCCAGGGGTCTTTATCGGCCCGGAACATACATAACTGAAATCTTGCGTGGCGGCACCGTTATAGTTACTGCTGGCAAGAGTTGTCGTATTCCCCCAGACGATACAATTGGTCAGCGTTGCACTAGTTAGATAGAATTGTAATCCCCCGCCTGCGGATGAGCCGGAATCGTTCCCCACAATCGTGCAGCTGTTCAGACTGATTGGGCCATGCCACAAAAACGCACCGCCGCCCTGATTAGAATTGGTATTTCCGGCAATCAGACAATTATTCGCTTCCGAATAGGAATCCATTTGGACGCCGCCGCCGAAAGATCCTTCGCAATAATTCCCGACAACCATACAGTTGTTCATTATCGCCGGGCTGCCAGCACCGCCAATCAAACGTACTCCTCCGCCATACGACCCGACATAATTATTGGATATTATGCAATTATTCATCGTCCCGCCGTTATACAAACTTACGCCACCGCCATAACAACGTGCATAATTGCCCACCATCACGCAGTTACTTACACTCCCTCTGGTGGCGACCAAAACGCCCCCCCCGCTCTCATGCTCAGGCTGGTAGGTTCCATTCGTCATCGTATATCCATTAGTCAATGTGAATCCAATCAAACTTGCGCCACCGGCCAAATACACACACCGCACCGCCCCTGTCCCCATTAAGCCGTTGGGCGATGGTTGGCCTTTGATGAACGTATAATTTGGACCATTGACACTGCGTAAAATAATGGCATTGGTTACACATACGCGATTAGTCAACGTATAACCCGGTGTTTTTGTCCAGCCGGTATCGTAAACGCCGTTACTTACCAGCACGGTATTGCCGGGCGTCGCCATAGCCACATTTACCGCGTCCTGGATGCTCGTTGCCGCCGTTGCCCAATTCGTGTAATCCGGCGTTGGATTCGTGCCATACCTGTCAACGTAATTGGTCGCGGCGCCGGCCATTTGGATTGCCACCATCAATCCGACGATCAGCGCGCATAATCTTTGCATTTTTACCTCCGGCTGCGTAATTTCCTGCAAACAAAGCGCAATAACTTTTTTGGGGTTTGCCTGGAGGAGCGAGACTATTTCTTCAGCACCTTCTTGAATTCGCGGGTGAAGAGCGGGACGATTTTGAATAGGTCGCCGACCAGGCTGTAGGTGGCCACCCGGAAGATGGGCGCCTCGGGATCCTTGTTGATTGCCACGATAATGTCGGAAGATGACATGCCTGCCAAGTGCTGAATTTGTCCGCTGATGCCGCAGGCAATGTAGATTTTGGGACAGACGGTCTTGCCGGTCTGGCCGACCTGGTGCGAATATGGAATCCAGCCCGCGTCCACGGCGGCGCGCGAAGACCCGACCCCGGCCCCCAGCACTTCGGCCAGCTCGCGAACGATTGCAAAATTCTCCGGTGCCTGCAGGCCGCGACCGCCGGACACGATAATGTTGGCCTCCGCGATGTTGGTCGTGGTTTCCGTTTCCGGCACAAAGCGCACGCGCTGGGCACGGGATTTCAACACTTCTGCGGCCACCTTCTCGATGAGTGTCTCGCCCTGGCGGGTGGCGTCAACCACAGCCTCTTTCATGACCTTATGACGCACGGTGGCCATCTGGGGCCGATGCCCGGGCGTAATAATGGTGGCCATGATGTTACCGCCGAAGGCCGGACGGGTCTGCATGAGGTTCTTCGTTTCCGGATCAATGGCCAGGCCGGTGCAGTCTGCCGTAAGCCCCGCCTTCACGGTCACGGCCACGCGGGATACCAGACTGCGCCCAATCGTTGTGGCGCCGCAGAGCATGATGGCAGGCTTGTGCCGCCGGACAAGCTCAATGAGCACGGCGGCATAGGGCTCATCCTGAAAATAGGCCAACTCCGGAGCATCCACCATGTATACCCGGTCGGCCCCGCGCTGAATGAGCTCCGCCGTTCGATCCGTCATCTGGTGGCCCAGCAGGACCGCGCATAACTTCATGCCAAGCTGATCGGCCAGCTTGCGCCCTTCACCCAGGAGCTCATAGGTGATGCTTTGAATTTGGCCGTCCTTCTGCTCGGCGAATATCCAGACATCGCGATAAGCGCTCAGGTCCACAGCCACCGGCTCCGGTTTACGCATCGCGATAGCATTGAACTTGCAAACCTCGACACAGGCCCCGCAGAGCGTGCACTTGGCAAGCTCTATGACGGCCAGCTTGTCCTGCATGGTAATGGCGCCGAACGGACAGGATTTGATGCAGAGACGGCAACCGACGCACTTATCTTTGATGACCACAATAGGTTCGTTTTCCATGAGAGGTCCCCCGGTATGTCACGAGGCCGCGGCAATCACGGCATCCTTCAGTTTCTCGACCACCTGCGGCACAATTTCCTCGGGTTCGCCCTTGAAAATCTGCCCGCCCAGTCGGGCCGGCGGCGTGAAAATTTTTACGACCTTGGTCGGCGATCCATCCAACCCCATGTTCTTTTTTTCGCCCTGGAGATCATCCGCTTTCCAATGTACGATTTGCGCCTTCTTGGCGGCCAACTTGCCCTTGAGCGAGGGCAAACGCGGTTCGTTGATTTCCTTGACAACCGTCAGCACGCAAGGCACCGGCGCACGGATCACTTCCGTACCCTCTTCCAGGAGCCGTTCGCCGATTACGTGCTCGGCGCTGATTTCCTCGATCTTGCGCACATAGGTGATTTGCGGCAGGTCCAGATGGGCGGCGATACCGGGGCCCACCTGGGCGGTATCGCCGTCCGAGGCCTGTTTGCCGCACAGGATCACGCCGTAATCGCCGATTTTTTTCAAGGCCAGGGCCAGCGTGTAACTGGTGGCCCAGGTGTCACTGCCGGCGAATGCCCGGTCGGAAACCAGGATGCCGGCATCCACGCCCATGGCAATGGCTTCGCGCAAGGCGTTCTCGGCCTGGGGCGGCCCCATCGTAATGGCCGTGACCTTGCCGCCCAGTTTTTCCTTCAGGCGCAGACTCTCTTCGATGGCGTACATGTCGAAGGGATTGATGATCGAAACGACGCCTTCCCGGATCAGCGTATTGGTCTTGGGGTCAATCTTGACGTCCGCCGTATCCGGCACCTGCTTGATACAAACCACGATATGCATAGGCGCTCGCTAAATGAATGGTTGATGGTCGATGGTTAATGGTTGATGAAAATCAGCAATCCGCAATTAAAGAATGGTTGCTTTCTAATTCAATGCCAAGGAATTTTAATCCGTTGCGGTTCTTACGAACCGCCGCTACACCTGGTGTAGTAGCCGTTCGATAGAGCGGCATAGTTGCGGCTCTGCCACCTAATTCAAAACATAAGACTGCGATATTAGCCGTCACCGCTCCGGATGCAAGCCGATTTCTTTACAGATTTTTTTACAGATTTTTTTGCTGACTGTATCCTGCCGGATGTAAGACATCAAGTGTGCTTCGTCGTCTGGGCCGCATCAACCATTCCCGATCGGCGCGTTTACGCGCGGATCGGGAATTGACACCGGG
>VSJD01000196.1 GCA_008636095.1 Kiritimatiellota bacterium
GGAATCAAATCCCATCCCGACACAACAGGTTGTGATAAAATCTCCTTGACATACAAGACTCCTTTCCGTACCCTCAACTCACGTAAAAAGCAATTTCTAATCAATTTAATTTAACTTGATAATTCCCCGCAGCTTGCTGCGGGGGAATATCCGTGTGCTAGCAGGTTTTGATACCCTGCAGCTTGCTGCAGGGTCATTCATTCGAGGCGCAAGAGAAAACGGATGATGACTACATTCCCGTATAAAGACCCAGCCCAGGCTTTGCAGTTCGCTCTGGGTTACTTCGACAGATTGCAAGCCGATGCAGATATTCGCGCCACCTGGTTGAAACTGCGCGCCATCGTTCAATTAAAAATGCGCGATCCGGATATCCAGGCTTATGTGGATACCCGCAGCGGAACCCAGATGCAGGTTCGAGCAGGCGTCGCCGCAGAGCCGCCCAACGTGGTCATTTCTCTGACAGCCGACGTGTTCCACCAAATCTACACCGGCCAGCTCAACGTTATCATGGCCTTTGCCACCGGCAAGATCAAAACGCGCGGCAACACCGGCCTGGTTATGCGCACCACCTGGACCCTGCCGGCGGCCATCCGCATCTACCGCGACTATTTGAAAGAGATCGGGGTGAATGAAGAAAAGGGGAGCAAAAAGATCGAGATACCAACGCGCCAATCCACGGTGTCCGGCGAACGCCCCATGCGATTGAAAGACCGTTTCTTGCACGGGGAGCGCCAGGTGTGCATCGAGCGCGCCCGTTATCTGACCGAATCATACCGCCGGACCGAAGGCCAGCCAGCCGCGCTGCGCCAGGCGCGGGCGCTGCGACACATCTTGAACCAGATGACCATTCATATTGCGCCCGACGAACTGCTGGTCGGCGGTCTCACCGGCAAGTCTCTGGCGGCGGCAGTCTACCCCGAATGCGCCGGTCAGCGCATTCTCGGCGAGCTGCCAACGTTGGAAACGCGCCAGGACAATCCTTTTCACATTGATCCGGAAGAGCAGCGCGAGTTGGAGGAGATGCTTCTCTACTGGCGCGGGAAAACCCTGGAAGATTACGCCCGCTCTGTATGGCCGCCGCAGGTGGCAGATTGCTACGACAAGATTGCCCCCTTTATCCTGACCGAGATAGGCGGCATCGCTCACCAGCTTCTCAACCATGAAAAAGTCCTGCAATTGGGGTTGGAGAAGATCGTTGCCGAGGCCAGGCAGAGACGCGGCAGCGCCGCCGGTGAGCAAGCAGACTTTTACGAGGCGGTAGAAGAAGCCTGTATCGGCGTGATCGAGTGGGCCGGGCGCTACGCCGCCGAAGCCGGGCGACAGGCGCAGATCAAGGTTGACCCGCAGCGCAAAATTGAGCTGGAACGGATCACCGAGATTTGCCAACGCGTGCCGGCGATGCCGGCGCGGACCCTGCAAGAGGCGCTGCAAACCGTCCTTTTCGTTCACTACGCCGCGCAAATGGAATCCTACGTGTCGGCCATCTCCCCCGGGCGGATCGATCAGTTCCTCCATCCCTATTACGCGGCCGATCTTGCCGCCGGCCGCCTGGACCGCAAGGCGGCGCGGGAACTGTTAGAGTGCTTCTACATCAAGCTCTCAGAATCCCTGCCGCTGTTCGACTCCGATGCCACCGTGGCGTTCAGCGGACTGACGGCGTGGGCCAACACCGTCATCGGCGGCACGGACGCCAATGGATTGGATGCCACGAACGATCTCTCGTACCTGGCGCTCGAAGCGATGGAGCGCATGCGTACCCCCCAGCCCAACTTCGGTGTGCGCCTGCACGCAAACACGCCTCCCGAGTTTCGCAATCGGGTTTGCCAGGCCGTGGCCGGGGGCATCGGCAATCTGCAAATCTTCAATGACGAGGCTGTGATCGGCGCCATGATCGAGCAAAATATCCCGCCGGCAGAGGCTCGCACCTATGGCATTATCGGCTGTGTCGAGCCGGCCGTGCCGGGATGCAGTTTTACCTCTTCGGACGCCGCCCTTTTCAACATGGGGTTATGCCTGGAGCTGGCGCTCAACGACGGCTGTGGACGGATCGTCACCGAACCTATCGGCCCGGCTACCGGCGACCCGCGCAGCTTTGCCTCGATGGATGACGTAGTCGAGGCTTATCGTCGGCAGGTGGCTTATCTGGTGCGCTTGATGATTGACGGATTGGAGGGACTGGCCCGCGTTCACGCGGAGCACAAACCCACGCCTTTCGTTTCGGCTTTCACCGACGACTGTCTGGCGCAGGGCAAGGATGTGACCGCCGGCGGAGCTCGTTACAACTTCACCGGCCCACAGGGCGTAGGCACGGCAACCGTGGGCGATTCGCTGGCCGCCATAGATCAACTGGTCTTCCGGGAAAAACGCGTGACCATGGAAGAGCTGCTGCGCGCCCTGGACGATGACTTCGAGGGGCAAGAGCCGCTGCGCCAACTGCTCATCAACCACGCTCCAAAATACGGCAACGACGACGACCGCGCCGACGCCTGGGCGCGTCTGGCGGCTGAAATATACTGCCAGGAAGTGGGAAAATATCCCAGCTATCGCGGCGGCCGCTATCAACCCGGGTTGTACTCCGTCACGATGCACATCGTCTTCGGGCTGCTCGTCGGAGCCACGCCTGACGGCCGCCATGCCCGCACGACGCTTTCCCCAGGTGTTTCACCGGCGCATGGTCGTGACCAGCACGGGCCGACGGCCGCCCTGCGTTCCGCCTCCAAACTCAACCAGCGTCTCGTCGGCAACGGGCTGGCACTCAACCAGCGCATCAATCCCAAAGGGCTGGCCGGGCCGCATGGGGCCGGGATTCTCGATGGTTTGCTGGGAGGCTACCTGGCGCTGGGCGGAATGCAGCTCCAATGGGAAATCGTCGACCGCGCCACCCTGCTGGCCGCGCAGGAACGGCCCGAAGAATATCGCGATCTGGTCGTGCGCGTCGCCGGTTATTCGGCGCTGTTTACCGACCTCAGCCGCGCCGTGCAAGACGAGATGATCAACCGCATGGAGCACGAAATTTAGCGTGGAAGCGAAACCTGGGTTGATCTTCGATGTGCAGCGTTTCTCACTGCACGACGGGCCGGGAATCCGCACGGTGGTCTTCTTCAAAGGCTGCCCCTTGCGCTGCCGCTGGTGCCAAAACCCGGAAGGGCTGCTGCCGTTCCCGGAGATCGCTTTCCAGGCGGAACGGTGCATCAATGTCCGCGCCTGCCTTCGCGCCTGTCCGCGTGATGCCATTGTTTACCCCGCAGAAAAAGATGACTGCGCGCCCAACACCGCAAAGCGCATCCGACGTGCTGCCTGTGACCGCTGCGGGCTGTGCGTTGCGGCCTGCCCAAGCGGCGCGTTGAGGGCGGTCGGGCAGTATTACAGCGTGGATGAATTGTCAGCGGAAGTCCTGCGCGATCAGCCCTTTTACCGGGCATCGGGCGGTGGCGTCACGGCATCGGGTGGCGAGGCCATGCTGCAAACGGAATTCCTGATCCCCTTCTTCCGACGCTGCAAAGAGCTTGGCATCCATACGGCGCTGGAAACTTGCGGCCAGGTCGGATGGGAACGGCTGGTTGGCGTTCTGCCATTTTGCGATTTGGTGCTGTTCGATGTGAAAGCGATAGACCCAACCCGGCACCGGCAGTTGACCGGCCATGAAAACAGTCAAATCCTGGACAATCTGCGCCGCCTGGTTGCCGACGGGATACAAATCATTCCTCGTGTTCCGCTGATACCCACTTTAACGACCACACCGCAAAACCTGGACGACATCGCCATTTTCCTGCAATCATTGGGATTGACCGTCGTCCACTTGCTTCCTTACCACCGCCTGGGTGAAGACAAGATACATCGCCTGGATAGCCCACTGCTACCATTGTCGCTGCCCGACTTGTCTTTGGATGAGGTAACGATGATGGCCGACCGCTTCCGCCAGGCAGGACTGACAGCCATATCTCTGCACGGCTCCTAAGGGGTACGCCGCTCCAGTCCGGCCGTACCCTGGGCGCGGGCGATCATTTTCCCACCTTCCCAGATTTCCAAATCCCCGACCAGGGTGTTGATGATCCTCTCGCCGAAATCGCCGTAGTCAGATCCCCAAGCCTTCAACGTGATCGGCGCCGCCCCCAGTCGCCGAAATTGAATTTCAAAGTTTTCCGGCGAGCCTTTCACCCACGCAATGGCGGGCGGCGCCGTCACGAGTTTTTGCGTCGCCGCGTCGCGGAGATAAAGATAGGCCATGGGCAAACGGGCGGGGATTCCCCACAAACCGGATCGGAAGACGGTACATTCAACCACAAGGCCCTCTCGATCGAATTGATTGGCAGACACCCACCACCATTCCGGCGCAAGCCGGCGTCCCCAATAGTGGGCGATCATTCCCGGCGCACGTTGAAGCTCGATGCGCTGCGCGCCGTGGCGCACCCAACCCGTAAAGAGGGCGAATGGCGCGCTGACCAGAGCCATGTCGGTCATGCGTAACAGCCGGACTGGGAAGACATCCGGCGCGATCCATTTCTGATCTTGGATCTCAATATCCAATTCCCATGCGACCTCACCGATCTGCCCGGCTGTGCGTCTGGTGTCGAGAGAATCCTGTTCGCCGCCCATGAGCGAAGTTCGCTTTTCGAAGAGCACTTCCCGTTTGTGCGGTGAATGGATGCTGACGCGCATCCATTGCTCGTTAACCCGTCGGCGCGCGATCCAATCCACCAAAAGCGCCAGCGGCCCGGCGTTGACTTTGAAGTACCAATACTCGAGCGCAGCATAAGGATGGGGAGCAAGCATCTTATCGTTACCTCTCTGACGATCTATATGAAAATGGCGCTGCATGTCCAGAAAAAAAGTAAGGATGCCGG
>VSJD01000203.1 GCA_008636095.1 Kiritimatiellota bacterium
GGCAAAGAGGTTCTCACAACCCTGTGGGAGGATATCGGCGGGTCCATCGCACAAGTCCCCCACCGGATCGAGGCGCACGACTGCGAGGTCCAGGTCTTTCTGCGCGGCAAGCAAGTGGGGACCGTACCGGCGGGCGGGACGTCTGCTGAATCTCTGACGCTGGAGGGCGGAGTCAACGTGATCGCCTTGCATTGCCACGCAACGGGGCCCCAACCATGGGTGAAGGCACATGCGCCGGGGGTTGACGGTGAATCGTTCTCAGGCTGGCGGGCCCGGGACGGGTTCGAAGCGTCTTTTGCGGCTCCGGAAACCGATCTGAATGCGTGGTCCGCCGCTGGTTCATCCGGTAACGGATTCTGGGTTGGCAATGCTACTAACAAAGAGGTGACGCTGCGCCGTATCATCTACGTTGCCAAGGAAGCGCCGCGCAACTGGCCCGGAATGCCGGATTTCACACTGCCCGAGGGCACGGCGCAGGTGTTCTATCCGCTTCTCGAAATTCCCGCCGGGGTGCCGCTGAATGACTACCGTATCCGTCTGGACATGCCGGCCGCACTGCGGGTCGTGGCGGTGGACGAAGTGGCGGGCGTAGCGGGGCAGGTGCTCAAAGACACCGTGGCGGGTGAGCGCCGCAGCGTGGAGATCGGTGTGGAGAACCCCTTCCAGGGCGGCATGGAGCTGAGCATCTGCTGGAACGATGCGACGGGGGGCCTCGTCGGGTACGTTCCAGCCATCGATGTGGCCGGCACATTGGACTGGCGCCTTGTCAAAGGTACGCTGACGGCGCCCCGCAATGCGCGTTTCGCACGCTTGCTCCTCATCAAGTGGCAGAATCGCGGCACGCTCGGCACGGCGTGGTTCGACAATCTGACCGTTCGTAAGAAAAGCGCCAAAGGGAACCTGTTCACGGCGTGGTTCCGCAAGAAGGACGCCAAAGAAAACCTGTTCGCGATGGGCACATTCGAGGAGCCTTGGTGGCAGGAGAAAGCGCACTTTGCCCCCTGGAAGGTCATAGAGGTGGAGCGTGACGGGCAGAAGACACGCGCCTGCAAGCTGGTGGGCACGGAGCAGAATGAGAAGGGCCAGGATGCGCTGTGGGTCGGCGACCCCGTGCCGGTTGAGGCTGGTACTGAATACGAATTCGAAATGCTCGCAAAATGCGAGAATGTGACGTCGACAAAGGCGTTTCCACGTCTGGCCCTGCTGGTCAAGCAGGAGGGGGCGGCGCTGAAGCCCGGTCCGTTGCGTTTCGGATTTGTCGCCGCAGACGGTTATGCGGCGGAGCTTCCCGCCGAGGTGGCGCTCGTGCCGTTGCCGGCTCTGCTGAAGAAACAGCCGAAGGAGAGCCGTATCATCCCATGCTACTATTCCGACATCTTCAACGCCGCAACCAGCGAGGCCCTTATACAGAACGTTTGGGACGCGGGCATCGGAGCAATCTACGGGAACCATACCCGGGTCAGCGATGCGTTGCGGTCGAAGGGATTCGAGGTTATCTGGTCTTTCGCCTACAACAACTGGCAGATCTTTCCCGCCCCGGATTGGAAGGACACGCACCCGGATCGTCTGGCCGTGAACTTCCAGGGCAAGCCGGACATGGGCCGTATCTGTCCCACGTACGCTTTACAGGACGGAAACGAGTTCCTGCCGCTCCTGCAAGCATGGGTGCGGAAAACGGTGAAGGGCTGCGGGTACGATTCCATTGACTGTGACTACGAGGTACCGGTGGTGTTGCCGCCCAACTTCTGCTTCTGCGCCCGTTGCCTTGAGGATTTCAGGAAACGCGAGAAAATTCCCACCGATGTGAAACTGACGCCTGCGCTTGTGGTTGAGAAGTATCGCGACGCCTGGGTCGCGTTCCGCTGCCGGCAGAACGCCGAGATGATCGGATTTCTGGCGCGGTTCATCCGCGAGACGGAACCGAAGATTGGCGTGAGCACCTACAGCGGATACCAGACGAAGTACACCCGCGAGCAGTACGGTATCGACTGGGCCCTGCTGCGGGACAAGATTGACGAGGGGATCGCCGGCTATGGCGGCGGCCGCAAGGACGTGGTCGCCACGGCCCAGGCACTGGCGCCCAAACCGTTCATCGGTGGCGAAATGTACTACCTCGGCAATCGCACGAGTGAGGCCGGTCCCATCCGCCGCGAGGGCTGGAAGATGCGGCTTGTGCGTGCGTACGTCAACAGCGGCTGCAACGGCGTCCTGATCTGGTGGCTACCGCCGATGGATGGTTCGGCCTACTACCAGACCTCGCAGGCGGCGGCGATTATCGCCGACTTGGAGAATTTCTTCCGTAAGGGTCAGCGCGCGGATGAAAAGATTGCCTTCGCTGCCGAGGTTCGGGCCGATGACTATGCCGCGTTCGAGAAGGACGGCCAGATCCTGCTTGTGCTCTTCAACCCCAATTCTGCCACACGCGATATCGATGGCGTCACGGTAAAAGGCTGGAGCACCACCACGGCGAAGAGATACGATGACCGGGCAGGGCGGCTGGACAAAGCGGACACGGACCTGCGTAAGGTGAGTGTGGAAGCACGGGACTTGGCCGTACTGCTCCTGCGGCAGAAATAACAGGTCAGGGTGTGCGCTTGTTTCGTCTCGCAATTAAGACGGTTAACTTAGGGACTCGCGTTGGTGGAGCCAGGGACAGCCCTTGCTCTGATTACATTTATTTCTACGGGACAGTAACGATTGTGCCTTTGGGAACATATTCATAACACCCTATATCCACAATGCCGCTGAATTTGTCCAACCGCTGATGCCCATCCAGATCAGCCGCGCCGGTCATCCAACTCTGATATGTTCCCGCATTCACGCAGGGCGAATTCTCTGCCAGGCGATAATTCCCGGTAGCCTCCCCAACAAATTGCGGGTCAGAGTCGGTGTTCCCCGTTCCGGTTTGCACCGGCCCGGAACAAGTATACCCGTATGTTGGCGCGGAAACTTGATTTGCGCTAATTATGTTACTATAGCTTCCTACCCCAAAATTCCCCCAGACGATACAATTGGTCATCGAAGATGCGTTGGACTGGTACCAAGCTATCCCCCCGCCTTTGGAGTTTTCGGAGATGCCGGAATCGTTCCCAATAATCGTGCAACTGTTCAGCTTTATATTGGAACCCCACGCAAACACGCCGCCGCAATAAGTGCCCACACCGATATTTCCGGCAATCAGACAATTATTCGCTTCCGACCCGCCTTCCATACAGACGCCACTGCCAAAATTTAATTCACAATGATTCCCGACAACTATGCAGTTGTTCATTTTTGCACTACTGCCAACCAAATATACTCCTGCGCCATACGACGCCGATAAATTATTATTGGATATTATGCAATTATTCAGCGTCCCGCCGCCATTCAAACATGCACCACCGCCCAAACATCTTCCATAATTGCCAACCATCACGCAGTTACTTACACTACCGCTGGTGGCGACAAAAACGCCCACCCCACCCATATCCTCCTCCACGTAACTTCCTCCAGCCGAATTCGTCATCGCATATCCATTGGTCAGCGTGAATCCAATCAAACTTGCGCCACCGGCCAAATACACACACCGCACCGCCCCTGTCCCCATTCCTTCCAGCCCTACTAATCCGTTAGGTGCAGGTGCACCCTTGATGGACGTATAATTCGGACCATTGACACTGCGTAAAATAATGGCGTTGGTTACGCATACGCGATTAGTCAACGCAAAACCCGGTGTTTTTGTCCAGCCGGTATCATACACGCCGTTACTTACCAGCACGGTATTGCCGGGCGTCGCCATAGCCACATTTACCGCGTCCTGGATGCTCGTTGCCGCCGTTACCCAGTTCGTGTAATTCGGCGTTGGATTCGTGCCATACCTGTCAACGTAATTGGTCGCGGCGCCGGCCATTTGGATTGCCACCATCAATCCGACGATCAGCGCGCATAATCTTTGCATTTTTACCTCCGGCTGTCTGATTTCCTAAAAACAAAGCGCAACAACTTTTTTGGACCTGTTAGCCAGTAGCGGTAGCAAGTGCAACACTAATTGGTCGAGTTTGCCCGCCTACGGCGGCGCCTTTGGCGACCAGGGCTATGCCTTCTGTGGGCATCGATTTGTTTGATAGATGAAATATGGTAGGGCGGGCATTTGGATGCAAGTAAAAAGATGGAGATGCGGCATTTTGAATTTGCATCCCGTTTCGATTTCATACATTCCATCCCGCAAATGTATGCGTATCGATAATTTTACATGGAGGGCAAGCGATGCGAACCACACAGTTGATCCAGGCCGGCGTCGTTGTTGCCTTGATGGTTTCTTTACTGGTTCGCGGCGAGGTGTGTGCCCAGTCACAATTCCTGGCGCCCGCGGCACGTACGTTCGCGCCGCCAACGATTGATGGCGACCTGAGCGATCCTTGTTGGCGCCAAGCGTCCAAGCTCTCCAACTTCCGCCTGACCGAGCAAAACCGCCTTGCAACGCAACAGACGGTCAGCTCCATCCTTTGGGACGACCAGGCACTTTACATCGGCATCACGTGCCAGGAGAAGGCGCTTGAGCCCGCGGTGCAGAAGGCGCACTTGGTCAAGGCAACGGAAAAGAACCGCGATGGAAGTGTGTGGGGCGACGACTGCGTGGAGATCTTCCTCTCGCCCGATCCGGCCAAGGGGTATTACCATTTTGCCGTCAACGCCGCCGGAACTCTCTACGACGGCAGGGGGACCGACGCCTCATGGAACACCGACTGGCGCGCCGCCGCCAAGATCGGGAACGGCGCTTGGACCGTGGAGATCGCTATTCCCTTTAAAGC
>VSJD01000093.1 GCA_008636095.1 Kiritimatiellota bacterium
TCGTTCATTTTGCTTTCCTTTTCACCGGAACCATCGGGAGCAGGCGGCCACGTTACATACAGGCATACGGGGTGTTTAGCCCCACGTGGGTGATGTCCGCCGGCGCTCAGACACTGAATCGGAGAGCAACTCCATTGCAATCCTCGAGCGTCTCCCGTGTCGCCCCAGTGAGTGTTTTCACTTTCACCCACTGGCCGTATACGATGCTCCCTTGGTTCCATTTTTTCCACTCTTTTTTGAACCCAAGAGACCACATTACCGACACTGATAAGGGTCCGACCGTCTGATTGTCCGACTGTATGGCCATCCTCTGTTATCCGTGCCTGTAATCAGTGGTGAGTTACTCCTCATGCTGGTTGCGGCATGGGATAATCCCCATAACGATTCTTGGTTGCGACCATTGTCCGATACAATTCCGGTTGCACACTGCTTGCAATGCTGTTGCCTGAAGAAAGGATAAAGCGTCCGCCGGGCGCGGCATCGGCCAGGCACTCCCGGGTGCGTTGCTGAACTTGGTCCGCCGTGCCGGTTGAAAGCAAAGCGACGTCAATGTTCCCCACCACGGTTACCTTCGGATAGGCCGCTTTAATTCGGGATAACCGCATCGTGGGCAAAGGTTCCAGCGGGCCCAGGGCATCCACGCCGGACGCGACAATCATGTCCAGCAGTTTCCAGAGGTCGCCGTCGCTGTGCTTGATGACCTGGGCACCGGCTTGCTTGCAGGTTTGGACAACACGCTTTAATCCCGGATAGATGTACTCTCGAAAATGGGCCGGTGACATGAACGGCCCGCTCTTCCCCGCATAGTCGTCTCCCAGCACGATAACTTCCACCCCTTCCCGAATGACATTGCGATACAGTTCGCAATAATAATCCGCCGCCATGGCGGCAATCCTTTTCGGCAATTCTTCACCTAGCGCGTAATCAATCATGAGTTGTTCCAGCCCGCCGCGAAGATATTGTTGAACCGCAAATGTTGCTTCGCCCAGGTAACCAATCGCCATTTTGCCCTTGAACCGCGTGGCGATGTTGCGCACCTGATTGAGCATGGCGGGGTGCGCCGGATCGGGTGGCTGATAATGGGACAATTCCTCCAATGAGCCAATCCGCGGGGACTGGTCAATGATTGACGGCATCACTTCGCCTGTAAACTGTTGCCGAACACCCCACTTGTCGCGAAAGATTTGTTTTGCTTTGTTTTCCCATTGGATGGGCTCATCACTGCTTCCTAAACCGCATAGGACCATGTCAAAACCCATGGCTTCCTGGAAGTCGTAAAAATCCAGTTCCGGATTGACCGCCTTCCGAAACCCGCGGTCAATGAGTAGTTCAAAAGAGGGAACGCGGTCAGGAATCCCTCCTTTCAATACCGTCAAGAACCGTTCTTGAGATGTCATCGAGCAATCTCCTTTAGGATTGTTTACATGACCGAATATGCGTTTAACAAGTTAAGTTAGACCTTCGACAACTGACAACTGTAGCCGGCCTCGGTGAGGCCGGTCCGGGGTCGGCGACCCCGGCTACAACATTGAAATTCCTATACGTTGAATTAGCCGTCTTTTTCACGGGGTGTGTGCCGCGGGGCCAGGCGTTCCGGATACCTTGGATCATCGCGCGCACATTAGCCACGGACGTCTGTTCGGGTATGCCTTCGCCTGTATTGACAATCACCCCGCCTTTAATAGCCACGTCCCGTACCAGTTGCCGAACCCTCTGCTCAATGTCCTGCGGTTGGCTCTGCCAGATTTCCTTGATTCCGTCCAGGTTACCCGACAGTGCCATGTGCGGTCCCAAGGTGTTCTTGACCTCGGCCAGGTCAATACCGCCTTCAACCGACAGGATATCCGCGCCCAGTTTGGCGGTCTCCACCAGGAACGGCAGGCGGTTTTCACCCGCGTGATAAATGACGATACCGCCGGCTTGTTGCAATTCTGAAATTACGCGGCGGGCTGGTTCCATGGCGAACTCGCGATACATGTCGAGGGATATAAATCGGCTGGATGCACTGCAATCCCCCAGCCAGAAGACATCCGTTCCACCCTCGATAAGCGCGCGGCCCCAGGTAATGGCCAACTCCTCCAGAAACGTCATGCTCTTTTTTAATAAATCAGGGGCGTCACAAGTCATCAGCATGGTGTTGTTGATCCCGTACAGCAACGTGAGACCTGAGAAAGGCGCCGCCACACTCTTGCTGATGACAACCCTGTCCCCCCACTGATCGCGAATGCGTTTCTGCGCCTCCAAAAGCATTGGCATGCGGCCGTCCTTTTTGGGTGAAGGAATATGCAAATGGTCCAAGGCGCCTTTTTCGGCCGGCAAATACTTTGTTACGGCATACGGATGATCGGGACCGTCGGCAGTTTCAATCCCTAACATGTCGTATTCGATCAGGTCGTCAATAAAAAGTCCGGCCCAGTCTGTATCAAAGTGCTCGATCGCATAAGCCCAAACCTGGGCAATTATTGGCGCGCGGGTCGAATAATCATGATAATTTACCCCGGCCTGCCGCGCAACGAACTCCTCAAAAAGGGGGAAGATCAAGGGCGCCTTGGATACCCGGCCTGCGATGCAAGCTTTCACATCATCCATTATGTTGTTACGGGCCATGCGTTTGCTCCCCTCATGTGATGGTAATGCCGCCGTCAGCAACAAGGATCGTGCCGTTAAGGTAGGACGAATCATCCGACGCCAGAAACAAGGCGATGTTGGCGATCTCTTCCGGCGTACCCCAGCGCCGGACCGGGGTGGTCCGCAGAAAGGCGGTTTCATCAAAATTCTTGTCCTTGAAATTGCTTTCTTTGACCATTTCAGTCGCAATCGCCGCCGGCGCAATACAGTTCACGCGCACTTTGCTTGGTCCGTATTCCACCGCCATGGACCTGGTCATGGCAATGGTCGCGCCCTTACTGGCCGTGTACGCATCACAGTTGGGTATGCCGATGAGGCCGGCGCTCGACGACGTGTTAATGACCGAACCCCCGCCGCTTCTGATGATCAACGGGATGCCGTGCTTACAACAATAAAAAAGCCCGAACAGGTTGATGGCCAGCACCTGGCGCCAGATTTCTACCTCCAGGTCCACTACCGGCGCGTCACGTCCGCCCAGGAAGACGGAGGCGTTGTTGTATAACACGTGCAACGCATCGAATTCCCCGGCGATCCGGGCGAAGCCCTCCTCCACGGCCCGCGGATCCGAGATATCCATGGGAATGCACCTTGCCTGGCCGCCGCTTCGAATGATGGCGTCCTCGACTTCCCGGCCGAGCGCTTCGTCCTTTTCCAGGATCACAACCCGCGCGCCTTCCCGGGCGAATCGTTCAGCCGTCGCCCGCCCGATGCCGCGCCCGGCACCGGTAATGGCCGCCACTTTGTTCATTAATTTCATGAGATCGGCCTTTCCATCAGCACTTCGGCAACGGCGCTGCCCGTGCCGCCCGTTCAAGATATGCGGTTAATTTCGGCATCAATCCATCACAAATATCCCGCCGTTGATCGAAAATGTTTTTGATCTCTGCCGGATCGGACTTGAGATTGAACAGTTCCCAGCGCTTTTCATGACGATCCGCGGTTGTATATAAAATCAGTTTCCATTCTTCCGTCCGGACGCACCAGATTTCCCGATCGTCATTTTCCAGGGCCTGCCAGCCAGCCGGGGTTGTTTCCGCATATACTTCTTCCCTGAATTCAACCGCACCGCCGTTTATCAGCGGCAAGGTCGAACGACCATCCATCCAGGAAGGCTTTGGCAGATCAAGCAGGTCAAAGACGGTCGGCATGATATCGATTTGCGAGATCTGTCGCTGAATGACCTTGCCCTGCGGTAATTTTCGCGGATAGCGCATGATCAGCGGCACTTTAATGGATTCATCATAAAGCGTGCCTTTCAGGTTGCACGAACAATGACCGACATGTCCGCGCTCCATCAGTTCCTCGCCATGATCGGCAGTGATGATTATCAGGGTTTCATCCAGAACACCCAGTTCCTTCAGCTTGTTAATCCAACGGCCGACCAGGTCATCAAAAACACGGGCCTCCCCGTCATATAAGGCCTGTACGAACGGTTTGTCTGCCGGCAAAAGGTCAACCGTACCGGCCGTCCTTTTATGAGCCGCATCCGACGCATTATCCGGAAGAGGATCCTTCTCGCCGGCTTCCAGTTTGCTGATGACCCCCGAAGGATGAACAATGAGATGCGACCTGACCACCTTTAACCGGTCATTGGCGCCCTGGTCCGGACGCAAGCTCGGGTCCAGGAACATCCGGTAATATTCTTCCGGCGGATTATACGGCAAATGCGTCGGATATGGTTCGGAAAAAAAGAACCATTGCCGATCCTGGTTCAGCTGGAAATATTTTTCAATATCATCCCCCGCCGTGTCGCGTTCAAACCCCAGCGGGTTCCAGCGCAAAACCAGTTCGCCGTCAATCAAAAATCCCTGGTCTCTTAGAACATGAAGCGGTGTTTGGGCCCCCTGCCACAGATCCTCATTCTTCCACTTTGAAAATCGCTTCGGATTGACTATGCCGTGCGTCGCGGCCCACTGCCCCATGATCATCGAAATAATCGGCGGCAATGTATGTGACGCGGTGGCAATCGCGGTTTCGAAGCGCACGCCTTCCGTGGCCAGCCGATCGCAATGCGGGGTCGTTTTTTGGGAATATCCGTAACAACCCATGTGATCCGGCCGCAAGGCGTCTTCCAGAATCCACAGGATATTCA
>VSJD01000058.1 GCA_008636095.1 Kiritimatiellota bacterium
ACCATTACCGCCCTGCTAAAGGAAAAAGGCGGCCTCGTGGGTGATATCCTCACCGTGCGGCGCTTCGCCCGCTTCCAGATTGGCGAAGCGGTCTGAGCAATAACAAGACGTTAAACGGCCACTGTTGTCGTTAACAATTAATAATTATCAAGGGGTTCCCGTCATGAAACCTATCTCCCTGCAATTGTACACCCTGCGCGAAGAAGCCAAGACCGATTTCGTCGGTGTATTGAAGCGGGTCGCCGCCATCGGATACAAGGGCGTTGAACCGGCCGGTCTGCATGAAATTGAGCCGAAGGAATTCAAGCGCATTGTGAAAGACCTCGGCATGGTCATTTCCTCTACCCATTCTCCATGGGCGCGCGCCGACAATCTGCCTGAAACGATTGCGGTACTCGGCGAACTCGGCGTGACTTCGATCGCCGCCGGATTCGGCGAAAATGAGTTCAAAGATCTCAATGCCATCAAAGCTACGGCCGAGATGGTGGAGAAGATGGACCAGACATTGCGTGCCGCCGGCATCACCATGGCAATTCACAACCACTGGTGGGAATTTGAAAAACTGGACGGCCGCCTCAAGTTTGAAATATTCGCCGAGCTGGCCCCGAATGTCCGGTTTGAAATGGACACCTACTGGGCCTCAAACTTCGGCGCCAACGATTCGGTAAAGCTTGTAAAAAAATATGCCGGGCGTTGCCCATTGCTGCACATCAAGGACGGACCGCTTGTCAAAGACCAGCCCTTGCTGGCCGTGGGAAGCGGGAAAATGGATATTCCGGCCGTCGTCAAAGCGGCCGGCAAGGCAACCCAATGGCTGGTTGTTGAGCAGGATACCAGCGCAACCGATATGTTCGCGTGTGTTGAGTCCAGTTACAAGTATCTTACCGGCAATGGTCTGGCTGAAGGTAATCGCTGAGCCTTATAGTTTTGTCTACAAGGGAGCTTTCCAATGACAGCACCCATCTTCCTACAGCCTTCAGCCTGCAGTCTGTCTATCTGAGCAATTACCCGACATGAAAATTCTGGTTACAGGCGGCGCCGGTTATATCGGCAGTGTCACGGCCGAACGGCTCCTCGATGAAGGCCACGTCGTGACCGTTTTCGACAACTTGGAGCGCGGCCACCGCGAAGCCCTGGACCCCCGCGCGCAGTTTATCGCCGGCGACCTGCGCGACAACGCGGCCATCGAGCGTGCCCTGAGGGAAACCCGGCCGGAGGCCGTCGTCCACTTTGCCGCCTACGCGCTGGTGGGCGAATCCATGGAACACCCCGAGTACTATTTCGGCAATAACCTGCGCGGCGGCATCAACCTGGCCGAGGCCATGCTGAAGGCGGGCACGCGCCGGATCGTGTTTTCCTCCACCTGCGCCACCTATGGCCAGCCCGATCGCTTGCCGATCACAGAGGATACGACCCAAGCGCCCACCAACCCGTACGGCGAATCAAAGTTCCTGTTTGAAAAAGTGCTGGCGTGGTATCAGCGCCTGCATGGTTTCCAAACGG
The DNA here is from genome assembly GCA_008636095.1 of Kiritimatiellota bacterium. Taxonomy (GTDB): domain Bacteria; phylum Verrucomicrobiota; class Kiritimatiellia; order JAAZAB01; family JAAZAB01; genus VSJD01. The sequence continues at coordinate 1,504 of VSJD01000058.1, forward strand.
TCTTTCTGCGCTATTTTAACGCCTGCGGTGCCTCGCAAAAATACGGCGAGGACCACGACCCGGAAACGCACCTGATTCCTAATATTTTAAAGGTGGCCCTGGGCCAGCAGGCGGCCGTGAACCTGTTCGGCGACGATTACGATACGCCCGACGGCACCTGCATCCGCGACTACATTCACATTGCGGATTTGGCAAGCGCGCATTGCCTGGCACTGGTCAAGGATTTTAGCGGCGCGGTCAACTTGGGTACGGGTGATGGCTATTCCGTGCGGCAGGTGGTGGACATGGCGCGCCGGGTAACGGGGCATCAAATTCCCATCACGCAACAGCCGCGCCGACCGGGTGATCCCGCCCGCCTCGTGGCCGAAGCCGCCAAGGCCGAGCGCGTACTCGGCTGGCGCCCACAGCACAGCCAGCTGGAAGAAATTGTCCGCACCGCCTGGGCCTGGCATCGCACCCACCCGCGGGGGTACGGAAAAAGATAGGCGACGGACGACAGACGGCGGACGGCAGAGGATAGACACCGGACCGGAGAAACAGTTGCGTTCCGGGATGATAACTTATCCGCCGTAGCTTCTTAGCGAAGGCGGATGCTACCGTGGGTCGAATTCGGTTCCCCGAGCTTGGCGAGGGGTTCGCAACAGCAAGGCCAGCTTGGGTCGGATGTGGGCGCGCCGCGCGTAGCGCTATACTCGTGTATGCGCAAGCGCGGGAAACCCACAGACGACCCGAGATCGACGCCGCCTTTTGCGAACCGAATTCGAACCACTTGGAATAGAAAAAGACGAAGGAAGTAGACAATCATCACAGGAGAAAACCATGGCTCCCAAACAACCCTCCAAACCGGAAGAACCCAAGGACACCAAGAATACCAAGGTTGACCTGGAAAGCGTCTTGGCGCAAATCCAGAAACAGTTCGGCGAAGGTGCCATCATGCGCCTGGGTGATGCCTGCACCCAGATGGCGATTCCCTGCATTTCCACCGGCTCCTTCTCGCTCGATATGGCGCTCGGTATCGGCGGCCTGCCTCGGGGGCGCGTTACCGAAATTTACGGACCGGAATCGTCGGGCAAGACCACCCTGTGCCTGCATGTCATCGCCAACGCCCAGAAGGCAGGCGGCGTGGCGGCGTTTATTGATGCCGAGCACGCCATGGATCCGCTCTATGCCAAGAAAATCGGTGTGAACATTGATGACCTCCTGGTGTCCCAGCCCTCCTCCGGCGAGGAGGCGCTGACCATCGCGGAAACGCTGATCCGCAGTAACGCCATGGACGTCGTGGTGATTGATTCCGTGGCAGCCCTCACGCCGCGGGCGGAAATCGAGGGCGAGATGGGCGACCCGCAGATGGGCCTGCAGGCGCGGCTCATGTCCCAGGCGCTTCGCAAATTGACGGCCGTCATCTCGACCTCCAAGACTTGCTGTATTTTCACCAACCAGCTCCGCGAAAAGATCGGCATCATGTTCGGCAACCCGGAAACCACGCCCGGCGGCAAGGCATTGAAATTTTACGCCTCCGTGCGGCTGGACATCCGCAAGATCGGGTTCATCAAGGACACCACCGGCCAGATCGTCGGCAACCGCACAAAGGTGAAAGTGGTCAAAAACAAGGTGGCCCCGCCGTTCATCGAGGCGGAATTCGACATCCTGTATAGCGAGGGTATTTCCTGGGCCGGATCCATCGTGGATGCCGCCATCCACTACAACGTACTGGACAAACGGGGTTCCTGGCTCTCGTTGGATGGCGAGCACATCGGCCAGGGCCGCGAATCGGCCGTTGAACTGGTCAAGGCCAACCCGGAGATGCAGAAAAAACTGATCGAGAAGATCAAGGAAAAGATGAAGGTCGCGCCGGCGGCGTGATTAAATGCAGAATGAAGAATGCAGAATGCAGAAAACATTAACCACGGATATTACGAATTACACTGATTAGAATCGGATCATTGGGGTTTAATTATCCGTGACATCCGTGTGATCCGTGGTGCATAGTTGTTCCTAAATCCGCAATCAGAAATCAAAAATCAGAAATTCTTATTCGGTCCATGACCGCCGACGAACTAAAATCGCTGTACCTGGGGTTTTTCCGCAAGCAGGGGCACACTCTGATTTCGGGCAGTTCCCTGATTCCGCAAAACGATCCCACCGTGTTGTTCACGACCGCCGGGATGCACCCCCTGGTGCCGTACCTGCTGGGCGAGCGGCATCCCGCCGGCCAGCGGTTATGCAACGTCCAAAAATGCATCCGCACGGGCGATATTGACGCCGTCGGCGACGCCGGCCACCTGACGTTCTTCGAGATGCTGGGCAACTGGTCGTTGGGCGATTATTTCAAGGCCGAGGCCATCGCCTGGTCGTTCGAGTTCCTGACCTCCAAGGCCTATCTCGGGTTCAATCCGGCCAATCTCTACGTCACGGTCTTCGTGGGCAATGACCAGGTGGCACCGGACCAGGAATCTTGCGAAACCTGGAAAAAACTGGGCATCCCGGAAGCGCGCATTTTTTTCCTGCCCCGGGAGGACAACTGGTGGGGACCGGCCGGCCAGACCGGGCCCTGCGGACCCGATACCGAAATGTTCGTGGATACGCTCAAGCCCGCTTGCGGACCGGCTTGCCGGCCCGGATGCGGCTGCGGCAAGTTTTTTGAAATCTGGAATGACGTCTTTATGCAGTATAATAAGCAGGCCGATGGCGCCTACGTGCCGTTAGGTCAGCTTAACGTGGATACCGGCATGGGCGTCGAACGCACGATTGCCATGTTACAGGGCAAGCGCTCGGTCTATGAGACCGAACTTTTTGCGCCCATCATCGCGGCCCTGGCGGCCGGGTCGGGCAAAGCCTTCGAAGAGTCGGCGGATGTCACTCGCGCTTTCCGTGTGATTGCCGATCACCTGCGCAGCGCCGTGTTCATCCTGGGTGACGAGCAGGGCGTGACGCCCAGCAACCTTGGCCAGGGCTATGTACTCCGGCGGCTTATTCGCCGCGCCGTACGGCATGCCAAGAAAATCGGCCTGCGTGGCGGATTTTCCAAAGCAGTGGCCGAAAGCGTTGTGGCAACATATACCAAAGCCTATCCGGAGCTGGAACGCCGGCGCGAACTCATTGTGCGCGAACTTGCGACCGAGGAAGAG
>VSJD01000108.1 GCA_008636095.1 Kiritimatiellota bacterium
TAGGCGGCCCCCAGGATGGCCTCCATGGCGTCGGTAATGTTGGAATCCCGCTGGTGGCCCCCGGAAGCTTTTTCGCCTTTGCCCAGCTTGATGTCGGCGCCCAGGTTAATGGAGGCGCCAATACGGGCCAGTACTTTGCCGCTCGTCAGGCGACTGCGCAGGCAGGTCAGTGGCCCTTCCTCGATGTCCGGATACAGACGGAACAGGTAATCGCTGGCCACCAGGCCCAGGGCGGAATCGCCCAGAAACTCTAATCGCTGGTTGTCGTTCCGGATATCGGCGCTTTCATAGCGGAAAGACCGGTGCATGAGGGCAGTGGCCAGCAGGTCCTTGTTGCGGAAAGTATAGCCCAGGCGTTTCTCCAGCGGACGGTACGGATTTTTTTTAAAGAATATTTTCATGCTATTGATTCATCAACAAACGGCGGACCAAAATTAACCGCAAAGAACGCAAAGATCGCATAGAAAATAGGACATAGGCACATGCGGATTATTATTTCACCCTTCTTCGCCAAGAAGCCCTGTGGCTTGCCACAGGGAGGAATGGCGTTTCCGGCTTCGCAGGGTTCCGTAAAGATGCCCCGCGGCTTGCCGCGGGGTGCTTCACTTTTGGGTTCTCTGCGTTCTTTGCGGTTTCATGCCGTGGGCAGACCCGCATCTGGCGGGAAATATTCCGTTGCCGTTGCCTCGAATTGTTAGTTTTCATGCGCGCGGGTGGAACTGTTCGTGAATGGCTTTTAACCGGGACTGGTCAATGTGCGTATAAATCTGAGTTGTCGTGATATCGGCGTGGCCCAGCATTTCCTGGATGATCCTCAGCGGTGCGCCGTTGTGTAACAGGTGGCTTGCAAAAGAATGCCGCAGGGTGTGCGGGCTGATGGGTTTGACGATCCCCGCCTTGTGGGCATACTGTTTGACCATTTTCCAGATGCTTTTCCGGCTGAACGCTTTTCCGGCGCGCGTCAGGAACACGACCCGATTGAGCGGATCGGTGGTCAACCGCGGGCGCACCTGTTCCAGGTATTGGGTCAACACAGCGCCGGATTTTTCCGAAAAGGGCACGACCCGTTCCTTCTGTCCTTTGCCCATGCACCGCAGGTACCCGGCGTCAAAATGAACGTCATTCAATGTCAGGCCGCACAACTCCGAGACGCGCAAGCCCGTGGCGTAGGCTATTTCCAACAGTGCGCGGTCTCGAATGGCCTGCGGCTTGTCGCCCGTCGGGGAGGCCAGCAGGCGTTCGACTTCCTTTAACGAGAGCGTTGCGGGCAAAACCTTCCAGAGTCGCGGCGATTCCATCACTTCCGTAACGTTCTGGCTAAGTAAGCCTTCCTGATGAAGGTAGCGAAAAAAAATCTTGACGGAAACAAACAGGCGCGAAATAGAGTTGAGGCTGAGATCGTGTTCCTTGGCGTCCATCAGGAAATCCAGGACGTGCTTGCGGGACACGGCATTCAGCGTGGTCAGCTTGCGGCGTTCCAGGAAATGGACGAATTTATCGAGATCGGCGCGATAGGCCGTCTGCGTATTAGGGCTTAACCCCCGTTCCAGGGTAATGTAGTCAATAAATTGGTCAACGAGGGCGTTCATGAAGAAATGCAGAATGCAGAATGAAGAATGCAAAATGCAGAATGAAGTATATGGCAAAGCCATGCGGCGATGAAGATATTAAGTTTCTGCATTCTTAATTCTACATTCTGCCTTTACTTGCATGCCGCGGGCAAGGCCGCGACCGCATTGGTCAAGGCGGGGATATCATTGGCGTCAAATCCGGCGCCGGCAATCGTGAACTCGATATTCTTCCGGGCGATGACCATGGAATCGTAGGTGACAGTCATAGTGCGTTGTTGAAAGTCCGGCCGAATGGCTTTGATGCCCGGTTGGCGCATGAAGGCGTCCTGAATGATCTGCGCGCAGGCCGGATTTTTCAGGCCGGGCACGGCCACGATGACCGTCCGCATATCCTGCTTGCGGCATCCCGCCAGACAAACGATCAGGAGCATAATCGGCAAAAGCATTTTCCACATAAGATCTCCCTTCCGGCCCACGCGGTTTTTCCTGTTCATCAATCGCTTTTCTTATACACTAAGTAGCCAGTGGAAATCAATAGAAAGGATGAACCATTAGTAATGCCTCTGTCTTGAGGGCTGATTGTCATTCCCGACCTGACTTGCCTCGGCGAAGCGCTCCGGTCTTCGGCGAGCTCAGTCGAGCCGCGTAGCCTGGGTCGGTAATCCATCCCGATGCGCTTCGCGATCGGGACCGCTGGAATTTACCCCGTGCTTTGACAGGGGGCGGGAATGACAGCAATGATGTTTGCCGTTACCCTCAAGACTGAGGCCTTGTAACCATTAAGCCGTTGACCATCAACCATTAAATAGGAGTAGGCCATGTATAGCGATCAGATCAAACACGGTGTAGAGCGGGCGCCGCATCGGAGTCTTTTGCGGGCGCTGGGGGTCAAACTGGAGGATCTGGATAAGCCGTTTATCGGCGTCTGTAACTCGTTTACCGAAATCATCCCCGGCCATATGCACCTGAACGTTGTTGGGCGTCTGGTATGCCGGCAGATTCGTAAAGCGGGCGGCATCCCGTTTGAATTCAACACCATCGGTATTTGTGACGGTATCGCCATGGGGCATGAGGGTATGAAATATTCCCTGCCGAGCCGTGAATTGATTGCCGATAGCGTGGAATCCATGGTGCGGGCGCATTGTTTCGACGCGCTCGTTTGCGTTACCAACTGTGACAAGATTGTGCCCGGAATGATCATGGGGGCGTTGCGGGTCAATGTGCCGACCATCATGGTCAGCGGTGGACCGATGGCCGCCGGCCGTTTGGAAGGTAAGGCCCTCGATTTGATCAGCGTCTTTGAGGGCGTGGCGGCCTGCCGCAATGGGGCCATCAACGCGGAGCAATTGGAAACCATCACTGCGCATGCATGCCCGGGTTGTGGATCCTGTTCCGGTCTGTTCACCGCCAATTCCATGAATTGCCTGTGCGAGGCCCTGGGTTTGGCCTTGCCGGGCAATGGCACCGTGCTGGCTATAAATCCCCGCCGCCGATCGCTCTATGCCAAGGCAGCCAAGCGTATTGTGGAAATGGCCAAGGCCGAAGGACCGAAACCGCGTGACTTGATCACGGCTTCAGCGCTCGATAATGCCTTCGCCCTGGATATGGCCATGGGCGGAAGCACGAACACGGTCCTGCACGCGCTGGCGATTGCCCATGAAGCGGGCGTGCGCTACGATCTGAACCGGATCAATGAAATATCCAAACGCTGTCCGAACATCTGCAAGGTTTCGCCTTCCAGCCCGTATCACATGGAGGACGTGGACCGTGCCGGCGGAATCAGCGCAATTATTAAAACGATCCAGGCAATCTCCGGTCTGATCCATCCGGAAACCCCCACAGTGACCGGCCGAACGCTCTCACGCAATGTAAGCCGGGCGAAAGTTTTGGATGCGGCCGTCATCCGGCCGTTAGACAATCCCTATTCGCCGGAGGGGGGCTTGACGATTCTCTGGGGTAACCTGGCGCCGGAAGGCGCCGTGGTCAAGACGGCCGGCGTGGCGCCTTCCATGCTAACTTTCGAGGGCCGAGCGGTGATCTTTAATTCGCAGGAAGAGGCCTGCGCGGGCATTCTGGCCGGGAAAGTCAAGGCGGGCCATGTGGTGGTGATCCGTTACGAAGGCCCGCGGGGCGGCCCGGGCATGCAGGAAATGCTGGCACCCACGTCCTATATCATGGGGCAGGGGTTAGGGGAGCAAGTTGCCTTGATCACCGACGGGCGCTTCTCGGGTGGGACCCGCGGCGCCTGTATCGGTCACGTTTCACCGGAAGCCGCCGCGGGCGGCCCCATTGCGCTGCTTCAGGAGGGAGACGTGATTCGCATTGATATTCCTGGCCGTTGCCTGGAAGTGAAGCTGACCGAAGCCGATCTCCAGCGCCGCCGCGCCGAGCTCCCGCCCTATACCCCGCGGTCTTTAACCGGTTACCTGAAGCGCTATGCCGAAAAAGTTACCAGTGCGGGGAGCGGCGCCGTGCTGATGTAATCAACGTATAGGAATTTCAAAACATAGCGGTTCTAACGAACCGCGGCTACACCAACTCGGTGTAGGGGCCGTTCGCGAGAACGGCAAAGTTGCCGGAGGCCTAATTTCTGAAATGGGCCTTTATGTATCGAATCGAAGCGTCCAGGGAAGGCAGGATTTTGGTGCAGTAACGCACCATCCAGGGGCTGCTGTTCTTGAAGGTGAACGGCGAAAACGCCACGACAAATTTGCCCAGATGATGGGAGGCGTAAAACACTTCCATGGCGGTACCGATGGACGGTTTGTTGTAATTGACGAGCAGAAGGTCCGCGTTCCGAATGTCCTGCAAATCGAATTCCACAATTTCGTTGGCGCTATCCACCTCGCGATCCTTGAAATTCCGGCGCATGGGATCCAGCAGGGTGAACGCGTGACCAAGTTTTTTAGCGGCTGTTTT
>VSJD01000090.1 GCA_008636095.1 Kiritimatiellota bacterium
TTTTTTCGGCGGTGTTGGGGTTTGCGCTCGTACTGGCGGCCATGACGGCTGTCAGCCTCTATTTCCCCAAAGTCGGTCCCTGGCTCTGGGTTGGCGTGTCGGTGGTCGTCTTGCTGATGGTTGTTATGCCCCTTGTATGCCTGATACAGCGGGCCGGATATATGGCCGCGTTTATGACCTGGCTCATCAGCGTTGCCGCCCTGGCGGCCCTCATTCTCCTGATCAGTGCCGGGTTTGATGCCTTCAGCGCCGGTCGTGAACAAGCGGAAAAATCCAAGGTGCATAAGCAGGAACTCGAGCAACTCATCGGTGTGCGGAAATAAGGCTCTCTGTCGTTTGCCGCCGTCGTCTGTCTTTCCTCTCTCCGGACTGGCGCTTGCCCTGCATAGCTCCCCGAGCGAAGCAGGGTCCGTCATCTGTCGTCCGGCGTCGTGCCTCTCCGTCCACACGTTCATGTTTGCATAATCCCGGATATTTCAGCATAGTATGGGCATGTCGCACAATCGGTAACCGATGAGTGCAAGGAGGGACCTATGGCCAAAATCACGTTCAAAGGCAGTGTGATTCATACGGCGAGGAAACTGCCGGCCCGGGGAACGGTCGCGCCGGCCTTCAAATTGACGGGCGCGGATCTCGCGGACGTAACGCTGGCCACGTTCGGGCAGAAGAAAAAGATTGTCAATATTGTGCCCAGCCTGGATACGCCCGTGTGCGCCGTATCGGCGCGCAAGTTCAACGAAGCTGTCGCGGCGCTGGCGAATACGGTGCTCATCAATATCTCGGCGGACTTGCCCTTTGCCCAAAGCCGGTTTTGCGAGAGCCAGGGCCTTAAAAATGTTGTAACGCTCTCCACCTTGCGGTCCCCGAGCTTCGGAAAGGAATATGGCGTGCAGATCAAGGACGGACCATTGGCTGGGCTGATGAGCCGCGCCGTATTGGTGCTGGGCGGCAATAACCGTATTATCTATGCCCAGCAGGTGCCGGATATCGCCCAGGAGCCGGATTATGACGCGGCCCTGGCGGCGGCGAAGGAATGAATAACCAAGATGCGTTCTTTGTTCCTGGTTCTTCGTTTTTGGTCGGATTGAATGCAAGTTGAACCGCCTCTACATCGAATCGTTGTAGATGCCGTTCGGTAGAACGGCAAAGTTGCGGCGAAATCGCCTGATTGAATTTATTCATAACGAAGAACGAAGAACCAAGAACGGTTTCATCCGAACTAGTCATTATGAAAACTCTTACATCGTTACTGGTTAAAGGGCTGTCGGCGATTTTACCGGTCAGTGTCGTGCTGTTTTTTATCTATTGGATCGGTTCTACTGCCGAGCATGCGCTGGGCATTCTGCTGAAGGCGGTGTTGCCGGAACGCATCTACCTGCCGGGCATGGGCCTGTTGGCCGGGTTGATTTTGGCGATCGGCGTTGGGCTCCTGCTTAATCTATGGCTGTTCCAACGGATTGTGGACATGGTCGAGGGCTGGCTGGCCCGCGTTCCGCTGGTGAAAACGGTACTGGGCGGTATCAAGGATTTGATGGCGTTCCTGGCCAAGGGGAATAAATTAAATGCCGGCAAAAAATATGTGGTCAAGGTGGATATGGGTAATGACATTCACTTACTGGGAATTATGACTCGGCAGGATCTGAATGGGACGGGACTGGAACACATGGGTGCGGGGCACTGTGCCGTATATGTTCCAATTAGTTATCAGCTGGGCGGCTATACGATCTATTTGCCGCGTTCGAGGCTCACGCCGATTAATATATCGGTCGAGGACGCGCTTCGGTTTGCCATGACGGCGGGCATGTCCGTGGAAGGAAAATCGAACGGCGTGTCACCGGGCAACGGACAGAAAGTGTTGTCATGATTAAAACCGGAATTGGCATTGATGCGCATCGGTTGGTTAAAGGACGGCGTCTGGTTTTGGGTGGTGTGCCCATTGAGCACGCCATGGGTCTGGAGGGGCATTCCGATGCCGATGTGCTCTGCCACGCGCTGGCCGACGCCTTGCTGGGCGCCATTGCCGATGGCGATATCGGCGTGCATTTTCCGGACACCGATCCGCGCTGGAAAGACGCGAACAGCCTCGATTTGCTGGCACAGGTGGTGGAGCGGCTGAAGACCCGCCGGGCGCGTGTAGTGCATGTGGATGCCACCGTCATGGCCGAAGCTCCAAAACTGGCGCCCTATCGGCAGGCCATACGCGAGCGGCTGGCCAGCGTGCTGGCAGTATCCGTGCAGGACGTTTCGATCAAGGCCACAACCCTGGAAGGCATGGGCGCCCTGGGACGCCGGGAAGGCATTGCCGCAACGGCCGTGGCGACCGTGGAGTTGGCGGACTAACTGCGAAAGCGTGAAGCGAACGCCCAACTCCCAACCACGCGGAACGCGTGGCAAGCATCGAATTTATCCCGCGTGGCGCGGGACGCCCAACGTCGAATGAAAGACTGAGGACGAAGAACTAAGAACAAAGAACCAAGAACTATTTTTTCCATGTCTTTACGAATATACAATACTTTATCACGTCAAACGGAAGAATTCATCCCGCTCCAGCCGCCGCAGGTCCGGCTTTACACCTGCGGGCCGACGGTCTATGACTTTGCCCACATCGGCAATTTCCGTGCCTATGTGTTTGAGGACCTGCTTCGGCGTACCCTTCGCTTCCGTGGTTTCCAGGTAATTCAGGTCATGAACCTGACGGACGTTGATGACAAGACCATCCACGGTGCGCAGGCGGCCAAAGTGGCCCTGGGTGATTACACCCGGCAATATACGGATGCTTTTTTTGAGGATCTGCGCGCGTTGACGATTGAGCCGGCCGAACACTATCCGGCCGCTACGGCGCATATTCCTGAAATGATCGCCCTGATCGAGACTTTGTTCCAGAAGGGCTATGCCTACCGCTCCGAGGATGGGTCCGTGTATTTCAGTATTGCCAAATTCAAGGATTACGGGAAACTCGCGCATCTGGATCTTGCCGGCCTTAAGCCGGGTGCACGTATTGCCCAGGACGAGTATCAGAAGGAAAATGCGGCTGATTTTGCCCTGTGGAAAGCCTGGCAAAGCGAAGACGGCGACGTGGCCTGGGATTCCCCCTGGGGGCGCGGCCGGCCGGGTTGGCACATCGAGTGTTCGGCCATGAGCATGAAATACCTGGGGGCAAGCTTCGATCTGCACACTGGCGGCGTGGACAACATTTTTCCGCACCACGAGGATGAAATTGCCCAGAGCGAGGCCGCAACCGGCCGGCCCTTCGTCAAGTACTGGATGCATTGCGCCCATTTGGTCGTGGATGGACGGAAGATGTCCAAATCGCTGGGCAATTTTTTCACGCTCCGGGATATACTTCAGCGCGGTTACTCCGGCCGCGAAATCCGCTACGCACTCATGGCGGTCCATTATCGGCAGGCGCTCAATTTTACC
>VSJD01000295.1 GCA_008636095.1 Kiritimatiellota bacterium
TCACGCGATTGTTCACCGTGGTTCGTGCGGTGTTGTGGCGCTATTTTTACTTGGATGATTTGCTGAATTCCTATGGGACAGCCAAACCCCCGGGGCGTATCTGCGGCGCCCCGGAACTGGCCTATTTGCCGGGGTTCGCATGATTCCTGTGGGACAGCCATGTGTTGAAGGGAGGCGCTTGCCATATAGATAACACCAGAAAATCGGAACTGAACTTTTCGAGGAATGCTTGGTTTTCCTCGATATTAAACGCGTTTTAACTCAAAATATTAACCTTGTGGGATGACACTGAATCTAAAATGTTTCTTCATTCTACATTCTACATTCTTCATTTCAGTTCGATATAGCCGGTGTCAGGCACGATTGTCACGGTCAAGCCCGAATCAAAAGTAATGCTTCCATTGGTCGTTAACGGCGAATTTGTATTATAGCAGGGAATGCCGTTGGTTTTGCTGAAATAGAGCGTGTTGCCGGGGATATTACTCACAGCCAATTCCACGCCTGGAAACCGCTTATTCACATCTACCAACCACGGAGATTGTTGTGTAACCGGGTTGACGGCCTCAACAAAATTGCTCGTGTTCGTGTCATAGATCGCCACCGAATACGAATTCGAGACGACGCTGAAGATCACCCGCGTGGTCCGCTCCTGATCCATGGCCATATTGCGGATGTAGCGCAGGTTGAGGCTGATCTCATTAGCGGCCAACTGGGCGCGGGTTGAGGATAAGACCGCGGCTATTTTTTCGACCGCCAGCACCGCCAGGATGCTGATGACGAGTATAACAACAATCAGCTCGATCAGCGTAAAACCAATCCTATTAGTCGCAAGTCGCAGGTCGCAAAGCGAAGGTCGCAAATCACAGGTCGCAAGTTCTGACCTTTGACTTTTGACGTTAGACTTGAGACGGTTCATTCTGCACTCACTTCACCCCGATGACCATCTGCCGGGCGCCGTTGCCGAGGACAACGTTTTTAGGATTCACCTTGAGAATGGTCCACTCACCGATGCTATCGCCTTCCTCGATCATTTTGCCGTTGATCATGGCTATCCGCTTGTTGGAGCCCTGCCGCAATACAATGGCGGTGACTTTGAGCTTAATATCGTTATTGCCCGTCAACGTCACCCCGGGCTGGGGCACCGGCGGGGAATAATCGGCTTGCGCCACGCTGAACGGATTGCGTCGCGGCAGTCGTGCCGCAATCTGTTGCTGTTCGGCCAGCACTTCAGGATCCAAAGCCGGCGTACCTGGGCGAAGCGCTCCGGCGGAGACTGGCTCAGGCGCCTGGTTTTGAACCTGTTCGCCAACTGACGGAGGCGACGCCACGTCGGCCCCGGTTTGGATCGGGGCCAACTGGCCACTTGCCACCAGAGGCGGCGACGTGGGAGGAGGCGCACTCTTTTTCCCGCCCTTGAAGACATTGACAGCCAGGAGATAAACCAGGACGAGCCCAAGCACAACAGCCAGCACCCAGGCGATTTTATCGCGTTGTTTCTGGTCCATAGTTCCCCCTGAGGAAATTCAGTGATTTAGCGATTGAGTGATTCAGCGATTTTCCGCCAGAGGCGGATCCGCCAAAGGCGGAAAGATCCCAAATTGATCAATCACTGAACCGATAAATCGCTAAATTTCTTTCGGTCTCTCAATTTCTTTTATTGCGCGAGTGAAAACACGGACAGGCGCAACGTCACATCAATCTCATCCGGCGCGGCACCGGCGGAGCCTGGCTTAATTTCCATTGATTCGATCTTTGCCCCCATATCCCATGCGGCCATGCTCTGCAAAAATTTTACAAATCCCGGATAGGATCCCTTTAAGATAATCTCATGCGAAATTACATCCACGGTCTGCCCCCGCTCTGCACGGATTGGGGTGGACAGCACCTCGGCCTTGCGTTCCAACTTGAAGGCATTGATCATTTCCATACCGGATAGCGAGGCCGACTTCACCACGGCCTTGACCAGTTGGGGGGTTTCATAATCCTTCCCCACGAATTTACCCGTGATCTGTTTGATGTCGTGCTGGATCGTCTCCAGCCGTTGTTCATAGTCGGCAATCAGGGCGGCATCCCCCTGGATCCCTGCTATCTGGATTTTCATATCATCGCGCGTCTTGGACAAATCGTTGAGCACGATGACTCGGCTTCTGAGCCAGAAAGCGGCGCAAATCACGGCAATCAGCGCGATCCCCAGGGCCATCAGCGATTTGGTGTAACCCGACATGGTATTTATCCTAATGCGGGCTATGCCCGCAACTCTGAAAGCGATTAACCACAAAAGAACGCAAAGATCGCATAGAAAACAGGATTGTTTTTTTACCTTTGTGGTGAAAGAATCTGAATATCCATATATTCTTGTTTTTCATAGCGGTTTCTGTAAGCAACTAATGAACCAGCTCGCACTGAACAGCAAACGTCCCCCGTAACGATTCGGCGCTGGTCGCCTGGGCATTGACAATATTGACTTTTTTGAAAAACACCGACGCGCCCAGAGCCGACAGCAATGACGCCATGGCATCGTCAAATCCCGCGGCAGACGCAAGCACTTTGCCTTCGAGTAGAATCGTGTCGGGGCGATGCGGGTCAACCCCGGCCCCGCAACGGATCAGGACAACATCAGGGGGGATCGCGTCGGCCAATGCATTAAGCATACCTGGCCAGAGCAAATTACGTCCGACCATATTTTGGAGGGTCCGCACAGACTCCGATGATTCCTGGCACTGCTTTTGAAGCTTATCCCGCCGAGCGCGTTCCAGCACGGCCTGCTGAAGCGACGGTTGATATTGACGTATATCGAATTGAACCAATTTGATTTGAACAGCATGGTAAGTTCCGGCTACAAGCAGGGGTAAAAACCCCAAGATCAGCAGGGCCGCGACGGCCTTGGGCATGAACGCGGCCACGCGCTTCAACAAATGCACGTAACGGGGCAGAAGACTGATGGCCGGCTGTTCCGCCAACGCCAGTCCCGTGGCCATGGCCAACCGGGCGCCATGCTTTTCGGCGTAATTCCGGGTGCCCGGGTTCGTGAACACCATGCCGGCAAATGGATCAATCACCCGTACGGGCATTCCTACCGACGTTTCCAAGTGTTTTTTCAGGATTTGCAGTTCTGCCGTGCCGCCGGTCAGAAACACGGCATTTACTTTCTGCCCCGCGTTATCCGTAAAAAACTGAACGGAGCGCATGATTTCGGAGGTTATCCGCTCGATCACAGGCCGGGCCAACACCTCCATCTGCTCAATCCGTTTTGGCGCAG
>VSJD01000068.1 GCA_008636095.1 Kiritimatiellota bacterium
TCTGAAAGAGTTTGAAGAAAAAACATTAATAATTCTTACTCAAACAACTTGACAGACCACATGCCTGTAATCCGTGGTAAAAAATTCATATTAATCAATCGTTTCATTTGGATTCACCTCCCGTTTGCTTTACGGTCCCCGGGGGCGCTTCACTTGCAGACAGGTTCAGGCTAACCGGTGAAATCAAAGGGCTGTTTTCCGGGTTTTCGATATATTTGCGCAACAGCCAGTGTCGTTGGAGCCCCTCGATCAGCACCTGCGACGAGCGCATGGTGTCCTGGGCCTGGATCAACAAGCCGGGGACATTTTCGTGCAACAGGACTTCGCTCTCATGCAAAGTTTTGCGGGTTTGCACCGTGAGCGCCGGCAATTCGTCGAGCACGGCGTTCACTTTGTCCAATGTCGGCAGTAGCTTGGCGCGGAGTTCTTCCAAAACCAGCAAGGCTTGCTTGGTGATGTCCTTATCCAGCGTGCAGGCGATCATACTACCGTCAGGCATTAGCGGGAACTGGCGGTTGCCGATGGATATATCCACGAATGAATCGCCGGCCACAATCAGCGTTTTTTTCACCACGGCCGCGGAGTTTGTACGTACGAAACCGTGGAAGCTGGCCTTCAACTCGAAAGTAGCCTCGATTGTGCCTTCCGTGGTGGGGTTGATGCGGATGACACTGCCGGCAACGGTATCACGGATTCTAACTTCCGAACCTTTTTTCAGCCCGTAGGTTCCTTCTTCGGCCTGAAACACGGTGTGGAGCCGGAACTTGGGCTCAAACAGTCCCTGGGCGCGGCCCGCCAGGAAGATACCTGCGATCAGCACGGCAATTGCCAGGAGCACAAAGGCGCCGGTGATTTCATTGACAAAGCGAAACTTGAATGTTTTGTCCATCATATTATTCCTCCAACGCGGGCCATGCTTGTCACGCGCTACGCATGGCCCGCAACCCACTCCTGGCGAGTGGGTTTAATCGTCATTCCTTCGTTAAACCGACTTGAATATCCCGTCATTATAACTAGGTGTAGTTGTGTGGCCGGGTTCAATCACGACAAAATCGTAATCATTCCATTCGCCATTGACCAGTCGCATCAGGAGTTCTGTGCTTCCGGAGATCTCCTCGTGCTTCCATCCCTTGCCGATAGCCTGTTGACGGGCGTCGGCCTTATACTCCGGTAAATCTCCTACGTGTGTGTCGATATAAGCCAGTTTTGTGTAGTGCTTCATCTGGCCGAGTGTTTCCATTAGGTACTTGGCGGTCTCCTCACCATATTCCTTTACATACTCATCGTACGATCGGATGCCCATTGCCGATATGGTGCTCTCTTCGTTATCGAGACTCGAGGATCCGCGCTCGATCCACCCGCTTGACCAGAAATACGTTCCCGGGTTTGAATCGAAGTATTGGCGATACCGTTCCTTTGAACCCATGAGGAGGGTTATGCAATCGTGAGCGCGTGGAATCACAATGGGAATTGGGGCTCGCAGTCCGATTGTTCCATTATTGCAGAGACCATATCCGAGCAGAATTGCGTTATACCGACTGCAATCGACCGCATCAATCTCGGCCTGCAACTTGGAACACATCTTCGATGCGCCGATGTCATGAAGTCCCTTGTCGCAAAGTCGGATGTCGATAACATTCCTGCAAATTGCTGCACAGTGGTAGCATTCGCGATAAACGACCGCGCAGGCGATCAGCATGTAGCGGTGTGGCTTAGCCATCGAAACATCCTTGCTAACGCGGGCTGTGCCCGCAACCCGAATAGTCAAATTCCAATTTAAAACAAAAAATCCTGGTTTTCTTTTCGTTTTTTTATCTTTGCCGTGATTGATTTCATTTCCTTGGAATTTGGAACTTGGAATTTAATCGGCATAATTATGCTTGATCAGTTTCCAGCGTTAAAGGTTAATTTCCGGTGCGCACGGTGGCTTTCACGGTTGTCAAGGTTTGTCCGCGCATGGTGTAACGCGTGGCGTCCCATAAGTCCGGGTTCTGCCAGACTTGATCCTCGTCGGTCAGCCATATCAATGCGGCGCCGCGCGCCACGGTTTCCTTCGCCGCGCCGATCAGGCGCGGCAGAAATTCCAGGGGCACCCCTTTCATGGGGCGTTCCAACAGAACAAGTTGCGGGCGGCCCAGAAAGGCGCGGATCCATTCGCAACGCCGCAGGTCGCGGCGCGGCAACTGGGCGGGACGCGCCGCCGGCAACGCCTCCAGATTGAATGACCGGGCAAGGGTCTCGGCTTCGTCCATAATTGTCCGAATAGGTCGCCGGGTGTGATGCCGCTGTGCTAACGTCACATTTTCATTCACGTTCAGGTTGCTGATCCAGCCGTGTTCGTCGAAAACCCGGGTGATGCCGGCGCGTAGGATCAAACTTTGTTCGGGTGATATTGCCGACCATGATTCGCCCAGGAACCGGACAACGCCCCGATCGGGCGCCAGCAGGCCTTCGGCCAGGTCGGCCAGGGGCAGCTGTTCATTGCCTGATTCGGTCTTGATGAGCGCCAACTCGCCCGGTGTCAGCCGCAGGGTAACGCCCTGTAACCCGGCATGGTCCAGGGGGACTGGGAGAAGCGTCACGTCCACGAACTCCAGGATGAAATTTCCATTAATCATAAGGCCGTTACCTTAACCATCATGAACCGAAAAAAGAATCTTACCACGGATAGCACGGATGTCACTGATATGGAATAATTGCCTTTGGTCATGCGCGCTTTACTATCCGTGTCATCCGTGTCGGTAATGTGGTCTCTTGGGTTCAAAAAAGAGTGGAAAAAATGGAACCAAGGGAGCATCGTATACGGCCAGTGGGTGAAAGTGAAAACACTCACTGGGGCGACACGGGAGACGCTCGAGGATTGCAATGGAGTTGCTCTCCGATTCAGTGTCTGAGCGCCGGCGGACATCACCCACGTGGGGCTAAACACCCCGTATGCCTGTATGTAACGTGGCCGCCTGCTCCCGATGGTTCCGGTGAAAAGGAAAGCAAAATGAACGA
>VSJD01000056.1 GCA_008636095.1 Kiritimatiellota bacterium
CGCCGGCGGCGAAGCGGAAGCCAAGGCCCAAGGTAAAGTGCAGGTCAAGGGCCGGGATTATGTGATCGAGGACGGCGACATCTGCCACTTCCGATTCAATGTGTAACTCTTTTTTTTTTACATCGCCTCAGTTTGGCGCATCCTGATCGCATTGCGCAGCGGTGCGTGGGGTGAGAGCCCCCCGGCTTCCATTTGCCATCGGTGATGCTTGACGCTTCCAGATGATTTCCCCCGTCACTCACTGCGCATTAAACCTATATCCGTTCGTGCGGCCGTCATGATAGAAATAAGGTCTTATTTCTGGCCTTGTCGAAAAATGATATATCTCAAAAGACCAGACTTTCCTGAATATCATACTTCGAATAAAAAGGCGCAAAAACACGAGGTGCTCCCTTCGTGTCTTTGCGCCTTTGCGTTTACGATTGAATTACTGCTTCTTCGGCTCTTCCGTGGCCGGGGCTTTGTCTGATGCTTTTTCCGCCGGGGGCGTCAGGGTGTCTTCCTTATCCGCCGGTTTGGCTGTTGCGCCTGCTTCTTCATCCGGTGCGCCACCCATGGTGGGCATCATCATCGGCTTGACCGGCTCCGCGCCGTTCTGGTAGGTGATTTTGGCCTTGTCGCGCAGTTCCTGAATGAAGGGCCCCGCCTTTTCCTGCAACTGACGGCCCTTATATTGCGCGGCAATCTGGGGTTTTACTTCATCCAACGCAACGGTCCGCGGACTATTATGTTCGGTCATTTGGATCACGTGGTAACCGAAATCCGTCTCGACCACCGCGCTGATTTCATTGGTCTTCAGGCTGAAGGCCACGACTTCAAATGCCGGCACCATCTGGCCCTTGCGGAATTCACCCAAGTCGCCGCCCATGGCCTTGCTCGGACAATCCGAGTTGTCCTGGGCCAGTTTTTCAAAATTAGCGCCTTTGGAGTCAATTAGTTGCTTGCGCAGGGCTTCGGCTTTCTCTTTCTTGACGGCCTTCTTGGCGGCATCGTCCGTGGCATTTACGGCAATCAGGATATGGCGCGCCCGCACGGTTTCCGGAATTTCATAAAGCCGGCTCTTGTTTTTCTCGTAAAACTCCTTCAATTCCTTATCGGTCGGCTCGCCAATGCCCAGCAGTTTGCTCAACTTGACCTGCTCCATGATATCTTCCCGGAAGGATTTATCGCTGACGCCATTGTTTTTCAAGAGTTCTTCGAGGTTTTTACCCTCGGGCAGGGTCGTCTTGATTTTCTCGATTTCCTTGTTAATCTCAGCATCGCTGACCGTGATGTTTTTCTTCGCGAATTCATCGGCCAACAGAGCCCGCACCACGAGACTGTCAATGACCTGTGGCTTGATGGTCGGCAACATCATGGCAAACTGTTCGCCCGAACGTCCGCGGCTCTGCATCATCTTGGAAATTTCACCTATTTCAGTGTCAACGTCGCCCTGGGTAATGGTCTTGTCATTGACCTGGACCAGTACGGTAGCCGGTGTATTGGTGGTAGCAACGGCCACGGCCGGGGATGGCATGACCTCGGGCAATACCGCCACAGGTGCAGGTGCGACCTTTTCAACGGGCACGGCCTTTTCGGCAGGTACGACCTTCTCGGCAGGCACGACCTTCTCAACGGATACGGCTTTTTCGGCAGATGTGATCTTTTCAGCGGGCACAGCTTTTTCGGCGGGTGCGTCCGCTTCAGTTCGGCATCCACTGGTAATTCCTCCCACATATATCAGTACACCGGCCATAACCAACCCGATCAATCTGCTCGGAAACTCCATCTTCATGAGATCATTCCTTTCTTGGGCACCTCCGCCACAGCGGGGGTGCAGGACTATGGTGAAACGACACAGGCAAATAAATTGGACTTATTCATTGCCCGTGTCAACAAATAAAACGCAATAAAAAAACACGTAAAAAACTCGCAGAACACTCGATCCAGGCAGTCCGGGTCACGATGCAATCGCTATCGTCAGCGTCGTTTGGACTGCACCGCGGCTTCGTAGGTCTTGATTTCCCGCATCCAGGCATTGTTCGCCGGCACGTCCTGCTGGCAACAGTAATAATCCCAGATGGCGCCAAACGGCAGGCTCTTCAGTTCCTCCATCAACGCGAGCCGCGCCGTGAAATCCCTCTGGAGCTCCATCTGGCGCAGAGCGGCGGTCGGCTCCACCAGCGCGATCAGAAGGGCTTGGAGCATGGCGCGGGCGCCAATGACCCACGCGGCAACCCGATTGATGCTGGCATCAAAAAAGTCCAGCCCGATATGGACGCGTTGCAAATAATTCCCACGCACGATTTCCTCCGCCAGGGAGCGGATATCATCCGTGAGGGTCACGACATGATCGCTGTCCCAGCGTACACCGCGGCTGACATGCAAAAGCACCTGATCCAGCTGGGAGAGCACCGCCGACAACTTGTCGGCGACCGATTCGGTGGGATGAAAATGGCCCGTATCCATACATAACAGTTTGTGATGCGCGACCGCGTAAGCCAGATAAAAATCGTGCGAGCCGGCGACATAGGCTTCCGACCCCAGGCCGAACAGCTTACCTTCCAGCGCGTCCAGATTGTGAGCCGGCTTATAAGTCTCCTTGAATATCTCATCCAATGACTGTTTCAACAGCTCGCGCGGCGCCTTGCGGTCCGCCGGCGTGTCTTTGGATCCATCCGGCACCCAGATGTTGGTCACACAGGGTGTTTTCAGTTGGCATCCCATAAACGCGCCGATCCGGCGGCACGCGCGGGCATGGTCAATCCAGAACCGGCGGATGGCCCGATCCGGATGGGACAAGGTACGCCCGGATTCGGCCAGCGGATGAGAAAAGAAAGTCCCGTTGAAATCCAATCCCAGCTTGTGCATGCGGGCCCAGGCCACCCAATCGGCAAAATGCCGTGGCGCCAGCTCATCGCGATCGGCCGGCCGGGCCTT
>VSJD01000268.1 GCA_008636095.1 Kiritimatiellota bacterium
TGACAACAATAGGTGATGCGTAATAAAAGCAAGTCAATAGTGCCTGCCGCTTCAAGCGTTTTGTCGGATAAATCGAAAATCGGCAATCGAAAATCGGAAATTCAGAAATGTGTTTGGCAGTTCCAGCAAAAATCATCGCAATTAACGGCGAGGAGGCGGTCGTCGAGATGGATGGTGTGCGCCGTACAGCGGTGGTGTCGTTGATCAAGGACCCGCAGATTGGCGATTATGTCCTCCTGCATGCCGGATTCGCCATCCGCAAATGGTCCGAAGAGGACGTGCGGGAATACAATGAAATCATGCAGGGAATCGGCAGGGTTCAAGGTTCAGCGGTTCACGGTTCAACGTTTGCCAGGCTCAGCCGGAGTGCTGTGCCCAGGCGAGCCGATTTTTCTAGCGAATCTCCCAACCGTGAACCTCCTAACCGTGAACCGTTGAACCACGCCATACAATGAATCCTCATCTTGAATCCATCCATCATCTGGCGGAGCAGATCGGTCGTTCCGTCCGGTTGATGGAGGTCTGCGGCACCCATACCATGACGGCCTTCCGGTCGGGTCTGCGTTCGCTCCTGCCCACGAAGGTGGCCTTGCTTTCCGGGCCGGGATGCCCGGTGTGCGTCACGCCGGATGATTTTGTAGATCGGGCCATCGCCATTGCGGGCAGGCCAGATGCAATCATAGCAACGTTTGGCGACCTTCTGCGGGTACCCGGAACCGAAAGTTCCCTGGAACGTGAGCGGGCCCGGGGCGCGGATATCCGGGTGGTTTATTCCGTTCTGGACGCATTAGCGCTGGCGAAAAAACAGCCGGATCGAAAAATTGTTTTTCTGGGCGTCGGCTTTGAGACCACCGCACCGACTGTGGCTTGGGCCATTCACAAAGCGGCCCGGGAAGACCTCGGCAATTTTCTGGTGCTCTCGGCGCACCGGACCATGCCGCCGGCCATGGCGGCACTCCTGCACGGCGGCGAGGTGGCTATTGACGGCTTCCTGTGTCCGGGCCATGTCAGCGCCATTATTGGCATACGGCCTTATGAGTTCATCAGCCGTGATTATTCCATTCCCTGCGTGGTGGCTGGGTTCGAAGCGGATGACATGTTGGCGGCTATCGAAATGCTTTTGAAGCAAGCGGCCGAGGGCCGGGCCCAGGTTGAAAATCAGTATACGCGCGGGGTGAGCGCCGGCGGTAATCCTGAAGCCCAGGCCATCATGGCGGAAGTGTTTGAGCCCTGTGATGCTGAATGGCGCGGGCTGGGTATGATTCCGTTGAGTGGTTTGGGCATTCGCGAAACGTATCGCGCCCATGATGCCCAAGCGGTCTTGGCACCCCAGCTGGTGCCGGCTATTCGGTCTTGTGCCGAGTCGGCAAAGCGTTCCGCGTGTCTTTGTGGCGACATCCTGAGAGGCGCCAAGCTGCCCACAGCCTGTACGCTTTTCCGGACGGCCTGTACTCCGGAGACACCGGTGGGCGCCTGCATGGTGTCAAGCGAAGGTGCCTGTGCCGCCTATTATCGGTATGGGGTATGAGGTGGATAGGCTGTAGGCTATTAGACTGTAGGCGGATAGACAAAAACTGGACGATAACTGATTGTGATTCGGTCAATGTGCAGTGACTAACAACCTTTAGCCTACAGGCTAAACAACCTGAGTTATGAATAATTCAGATATCATCTTATTGTCGCATGGCGGCGGTGGGCGGCGAACCCAGCAATTGATCCGGGACCTGATTCTCAAACATCTGGGCAATCCGATCCTGGACCGGCTGGATGACGGCGCATGCCTGGACGTGCCCGAACGCGAGATCGTCTTCACGACGGATTCCTATGTGGTCAGCCCGATTTTCTTCCCCGGTGGGGATATCGGCAAATTGGCCGTTTGCGGCACAATCAATGATCTGGCCATGCAGGGTGCCGCGCCGCGGTATCTGAGCCTGGCCCTGATCCTGGAAGAGGGGTTGGCCCTGGCCGACCTCGAACGCGTAATTCAATCCGTGGCGCGAATAGTGCGGGAGACCGGCGTGGCGGTCGTCACCGGCGATACCAAGGTGGTGGAACGTGGCAAGGGCAATGGTGTTTTTATTAACACCGCCGGGATTGGTGTTCGCCATCCCGGCGTGGATACCCACGTGGCCAATGCGCGGAGCGGGGATGTCATTATTATTACCGGCACGCTCGGCGACCATGGCATCGCCGTAATGAGCCGGCGCGAGGGGCTTAACCTGGAAACGGGTGTGGTCAGCGACGCGGCCCCGCTCTGGGGCATGATCGAGCCCCTGTTACGAGAAATTCCTAAGGTCCATAGCCTGCGCGATCCAACGCGTGGGGGTGTGGCGGCGGCCCTGGGCGACATTGCCACGGCGGCGGGAGTTGGTATCCGTATCCATGAGCGCGCATTGCAAATCCGTCCGGGCGTGCAGGGCGCCTGCAAACTGTTGGGGCTGGATGTGCTTAACGTGGCCAACGAGGGCAAAGCCCTGGTAATCTGCACTCCGGCACAGGCCGAGCAAGCCCTGCGCATCCTGCGTACGCATCCGCTGGGCCGGCAGGCGGCTGTGATTGGCGAGGTGACCGCAGAACCGGTCGGGATGGTGCTCCTGGAAACCGCCTTGGGCGGGGAACGGATTGTCGAGACCCCGTTGGGCGAAGATTTGCCCCGGATTTGTTAACCCTGAGCGAAGGCCTGTCTTCAGGCCGTAGTCGAAGCAGTGTGGTCTATTCTTGGCTTTGCATGAATAGATCAGGTTAAGCCCCCGTTGCGCCATAATAAAATGTTACCGGCATGACATC
>VSJD01000177.1 GCA_008636095.1 Kiritimatiellota bacterium
CTCCGTTGTCCTTTTGCGTAATCAATGAACTTCACGCCCTCCAGGTCATTGGAATATATTATCCGCCAACTGCCGTCCGGACTACCTGAAACCAGATCGTTGACCGCGTTATTGGCCGGCGGCGGCGAATTGGTTGTTGTATTCCAGTAATTTATACTGACCGTGTTGTGCTTATTGGTATCAACCAAAATGCTGGCAGCGGCGCGCAACCCACCGTTTTTGCCCACCCCATATACCATGCGCTCGATCGCCAGGCTGGCCATGCGCGCCGTATCCATACTCAGCGAGGTGGAGCGCCACATCCGCTGGCACATGCTATACACACCGAACGAGCCCGCCATCACGAGGCCGAACAACGCCACCGCAATCATCAGTTCCAGCATGGTGAAGCCCATGCAACCGTTTAAGAACGTTCCTGGTTCTTTGTTCTTCGTGACCACAGTTTTCATTGGTGCAACTCCGAACTCATCGAACCCGTTAAAACAAAGACCGAGGTGATATTAGCGGCCTGATTAACCCATTTTGACGTCACGGCCATATTTTTTACCGCATACAAACTGTTGGTAACGAGCTCCACCCCATACCGAACACTGGCCACTTCCGTTGTATGCGCTCCTACGCTCAGGCGCGAATCCGAATACGGGCAGGCCAACAACTTTTCCATCTGATTCCTGGTATCGTGAACGGCCTCCATTCTGTTTTCCGATATGACCGCCGACTTCTTCGCCATGACAAAGGCGCCGATAAATGCGCCCAGTGTCAGAATCATCAATGCCGTGGCAACCAACACTTCCACCAAGGTAAATGCTCCTCTGCTCATTTTCCTGCCCTGCGCATGCTTGTTCATTGGGTTCATGATACATCCGTGCCTTAAACACCCAATTCCAAAACATCATCCCAATAGTTAGAGCATTATACATGCCAACAGGACGTATGCCTCGGATTCATGTGTCCGAACGTTATAAAGCACGGATTCATGTGGTTACAGAAGCTTTTAAAAGTCATTATGGCGAATTCGATAATAATCTTTGATATTCCATACCAATCCGTGAATCCGCCCCGGCCACAACCTTCGCCCCCGAAGTTGGCTACGCTCCACGTTCCACGTTTTTACCCAGCGCCTGATCGCAGAACGCCGTGGCTTCCGCTACTTGCGCAAACATGGGAAAAATCCCGCCAAACCCAGCCAGTTCAATTACCTTTTGACAATACGCCCTGGTGCCGGCCAGGGCCATGGTCCCCCCCGCCTGCTGAAGCTTCTTGAACAGGTTTAGTAGCAGGCGCAGGCCGGCACTGCTGATATAATCCACGCCGGAGAGATCCACAACCGCGACGCACACCGCCGGCGAAACGGCGGCCTCCACGGTTTTCTCCACATCGGCAATGGAAAGCGCATCCATTTTGCCCGCCAGGATCAAGTCCAACCGCCGTCCGTGAATATAAGATTGAATTTGCATGCCGATCTCCCGTTTATGATTTTAACCCGCACCCGTCCGTGTGTATGGTATTGCCTAATATCATAAAATTTTCGATTGTACAACGCCCGGAAACAGTGACGGTACCCCACCCTGCTTTACCTGAATGAGTCTCGCTTGGATTTCAGGGCACGGTCAGCGATATTCCGCAAGAGCGTGTTTCAAAGCCAGTCGGAATCACAACGGACTGCTGGACAATCTGTCCGTTCGCGAATACGGCCGGACTAACCTTGAATGCGGTGGGAAAACGATATTCGTTTCCATAAAAGAATCGCGCCGGCCCCCGGATTTCCACATGCGGTCTCCGCGCATACGTGAAATATGAGGCGTCGCTGTCGGTGCCTGTCGCTTTCGGCCTGGCCGCTTCCCGCTGGCGCTGGAGCTCCAACTCCCGGTCATTCTGCTCCTGGCGTTTCCGATCCGCCCAAAGCCGGTTCAACTCTTTTTTTTCTGCGGAACTAATCAGCCGAATGAATTGCAAGTCCTGGCCGGCGGTGACTGTCACACCGTCTTCATCAATTTCCTCCACGGCAACGGGCTGGTTGTCCATGAAAAAAACATCCTGTTCCTGAATGTTCCACCACGTCCCGTTGTCCAGCCGGACCAGCCAGGCCACGCGGCCGGGCCACGGCAAACGCCGGTCCTGCTCCAGTATGACGGCGACGTTCCCGGGGCCGGCCAGAGTGACCCTGCCAGAGGGCTCATCCAGATAGGCATTGACCGAAGCGTTATAAACGCGGTTGGTTTTCGATTCAAACGCCGTAATCCGGTAAGAACCCAGGGACTCACCCCGCTTGGCAAAAATGGTGCGCCCGTTGCGTTGGTTGAACGCCAGCAGGGTCTGTCCGTCCGCGCCGTTCATCACGCCGGTAAACAGGTATTCAAAACAGGCGCTCTCCGTTGTGAATACGCGGACTTTTTCCATGGTGGTCTCAGCGCCGGCAGCCGCTAAAGCCCAAAGCAACATGCCGACCGCGGCCGAAGCCAAACGCGGCCAACCCCGCCCTCGCGTTGATAAGACCCAACACTTGTTTGCGATCTTCATTTTTAGTAACTGCTCGGACATCATAGCCGAAAATATTTTACCACGGATATCACGGATAACAGGCATGTGGTCTGTCAAGTTGTTTGAGTAAGAATTATTAATGTTTTTTCTTCAAACTCTTTCAGA
>VSJD01000092.1 GCA_008636095.1 Kiritimatiellota bacterium
TTTGAGGAAAAGGGCGGTTGCGGCACCACGGAATTCTGTTCCCAATGCGGCGCGGTTAATGCCATCCTCAAAAGTCAGGTCGGCAATCAAAAGGTTGTCCAGGAATGCCATATTTTAAGAAAGCATGGGAATCAGGCGCTGGACGTCAAAATCAGTTCAAGTCCTTTTATTATCGGGAACCAGACTTATACGATCTTTGCCATTGAGGATATCAGCGATAAAAAACGCCGGCGGGTGTTGGAACGTCTTTTTTTTCACGACATCACGAACACGGCGGTTGGCGTGCGCGCGCTTTCGGAGCTTCTGCCCAATGTTCCTGAAAAAGAAGTGCCCGAGGTCGGCCGGATGATCAACACCGGCGCCAATTCCATGGTCATGGAAATAGACAGCCAAAAGGAGTTGGCGGCGATCGAAAGCAACGAGCTAATTCCAAGGTTAGTACCGGTCAACATTGCAAAACTATTCCAGACTATCGATGCCATTTATAAAAATCATGTCGTTGCCAAGGGAAAGCATTTGATTATTCGCCCCGTTGATCCGCAGATATACATCAACACTGATGCAACCTTGCTTGGCCGGGTTTTGAGCAATATGACCAAGAACGCCCTGGAGGCATCGGCCATGGGCGAGTCGATAACGATCGGTTATGAGCGCCTGAACGACAGGGAAGCGCGGTTCGCGGTTCATAATCCGGCCGTAATGCCGCGCGAAGTCCAACTGCAAATTTTTCAGCGCTCATTTTCCACCAAGGGCGAGGGGCGCGGCTTGGGCACCTACAGTATCAAACTGATCACCGAACGCTATTTAAATGGAAGCGCGGGCTTCACTTCCAACAAGGGTGAAGGGACATTTTTTTACGTCAGCCTGCCGCTGGACGGCTGCCGGCGAGAACAACAAAATTCCCCGGAAGCGGCACCAACACGCTTATTTGCCTTCCATGAGAAGGCTTGTCAAGAAGCGACCGACGTGGCGGGCGCTGGTATTCGATCCCGAGGCATGTCATGCTTCCATTCGCACTCTATAATGGGTCATTATTAATGGCCCGGTGCATGGTTGGGTCCGCCATGGGGCTGCAACCTATTCGTCGCACTCGAAGTGCAAGCAAATAATCGCAGTCACCCGGACGGGACATCCTCAAGATACTTATTCCCAGTGTTCGCGCGTCTTTCGCAATCTCCTTGCTGTTATAAAACGTTTGTCTTTTTTACACCTATTATGCCGCCAAGGGCTGTGTTCGCTTCGGTTCGTATGGCTGCCCGCTGCGCCACAACGCATGCAACAGCACCGCAAGTTTGCGAGCCACCGCCACCACGGCCCGCTTTTTGGCGTTTTTCCCTCCGCGCTGCATCAGTTTCAGTCCGAAAGTCCGCAGATCACAGTCCAGTCCGAACGGCCCCAGAATGTAATGTGCGCTACCGACCAGGAGCCGTCGCAGATACCCATCCCCATGCTTGGTAATACGCAATTGCTTGTCAATTTGCCCCGATTGATCGAGCCGTGGAACCAATCCAAGATAGGGGCCTACCATTCGACTCTTAGCAAACCGCTCCGGTTCTTCCAACGTCAGCACATATGCCAGCGCCGTCAACGGCCCAACTCCTCCTACCTGGCACAACTGTTCCGTCTCCGGATATTTTTTAGTTGCCGTTTCCTTGATCATCAAATCATAACCGCGAATTTTCTTTGTCAACTCCCGGATCATTTCCAGCATGGGTTTCATAACCTCATTCAAAGCCTCCGGAATCTTGGCCTTGCGTCCAAAGGATGCCGTACTGGACGGAGCCAGTCGTTCGCCCATGCTTTTCACCACACATCGCACATGGTTGACCATCCGCGTACGCGCTCGCACCAGCAAATCCCTGGCCCGAATGATTTCCAAATCCATTTGGACTTCCTCTCCGCGATGACGGATCGGACACAGCAATGCCGGATCCATGCGCGCAATCCGCGCCAGCATAACCGCATCCCGCGTGTCCGACTTCTGCCGGCTCTGCCAGATCATCCTCAATTTCCGTGCGTTCCCGACCAGCACTTCCAAGCCCGCCGCCGCCGCTATCTGGCTGACCCATCGGGAGTGCGTACCGGCTTCCATTGCGACCACCGCTCCGCAATACTGCTTAAAAAAACTTACCATCGCTGTACGGGTGCCGGCTACTTCCTCTTCCGCAATTATCTTCCCCGTTTTATCCAAAATGCATACCTGATGTTTTTTGTCTCCCAAATCCATCCCGATCGTGATACCTTTTTCCATGGCTGGTCTCCTTATGCGTTATGGCCCATCAAGGCCGTTTACTTTGAGCGTGATTATATCACAGCTCGCAGCTAAGGAGATCAGCCTTCTCATTTAACCTGATCAACCAGGCCATCTATTTGCTCAAGCGACAGTTGGAGAAACTGGAGCGGCATGCCCCCTTTCCGTCACTAAACTGCCTGCCGCCCGCTGCCGTCTTCCGCTTGCATTATTAAAAATAAGGGTGTATGGTAGAAATTTGTGCT
>VSJD01000332.1 GCA_008636095.1 Kiritimatiellota bacterium
ACCCCTGATCCGCTCCCAATTCGGCGGCCCCGGCCTTTCCATGCTCTGCGCTTCCCTGATCCTCGGCGTCATGGTGCTGCCCACCATTATAAGTATTTCCACCGATGTCCTCGCCAGCGTGCCGAATGCCTATCGCGAAGGGGCGCTCGCGCTGGGCGCAACCCGCTGGCAGAGCGTGCACATGGTAATTCTTAAGGCCGGGCGTTCAGGCATCGTAGCCGCCGTGATTCTCGGCATGGGGCGCGCCATCGGGGAAACCATGGCCGTGATCATGGTGGCCGGCAACACGGTTCAGCTGCCCCACTCGGTGCTCGATTCCGTGTGCACGCTCACGGCCAAGATTGCCATGGAAATGGGGTCTGCGACCGGTCCGCATCGCCAGGCGCTGTTTGCCATTGGCGTCGTCCTCTTTCTCATGATCATGATGTTTAATGCCTTGGCCATGACGGCCATCAAGACAAGGTTTGCCAGAAAATGAGAATTCCACCCCGAAATATGCAGGCGCTTGCCGTGACGCTCCTGGGCGGAGCCACCGGCCTGACACTGGCCATTCTCATCTTTGTCATCGTGTTTATCCTGGGCAAAGGCCTGCCGGTGATCAGCCTGAGTTTCCTTTTCGACAATCCCCAGGAAATGGGCAAAGCCGGCGGTATTTTCCCTACACTGGTGGGCACCCTGATCCTCCCGCTCGTGGCCATTGTCATCGCCCTGCCGGCCGGCGTCGGCACGGCCGTCTATCTCAGTGAATATACCGTGGAGAATCCGGCCACCCGCATTATCCGTTTTGGAACCGATTGCCTGGCCGGGATCCCGTCGATCATCTTCGGGCTGTTCGGTTTCATTTTCTTTGTCACCACCTTGAAAATGGGCTGGTGCATTCTATCCGGTGCGCTGACCCTGGCGATCATGGTCCTGCCCACCATCATCCGGACCTCGGAAGAGGCGATCAAAGCAGTGCCGGCCAGCTATCGCGAAGTCAGCTGTTCCCTCGGCGCCACGCGGTGGGAAACGGTCCTGAAGGTGGTCCTGCCGAACGCCCTGCCCGGGATCGTGACCGGCGTCATGCTGAGCATCGGCCGTTGTATCGGCGAAACCGCCGCCGTGATTTTCACCGCGGGCGCTTCGCTGCGCCTGCCGCATTCGTTGTTCGATTCGACCCGGACCATGGCCGTCCACTTTTATATCCTGGCGCGGGAAGGCATCTCCAACGAAAACGCCTATGGCACCGCCGCCGTGCTGATCATTTCGGTTCTACTGGTAAACTCGCTTTCCTACTGGATGATGAACCGGTTTATTGCGCGAAGGACCAAATGACGGATGCCGTTAAAATAGCGAATCGGAACTTCAGTGTCTTCTACGGCGCAATCCGGGCCCTGCGCGGTATTACGCTGGACGTGCGGGCGCATCAGATTCTCGGCATCATCGGGCCCGCCGGTTCCGGAAAAACTGCGCTGTTGCGCGCCATGAACCGCCTGAACGATTTGAACCCGAACTGCCGCGTGGTGGGCCAAATCCTGCTGGACGGCGAAGACATCTACCAGCCTGATTTCGACGCGGTCCGCCTTAGGAAACGGGTGGGCATGGTGTTTGCCCTGCCGGTGCCGCTTCCTCTGAGCCTGTTTGACAACATCGTCTACGGCCCCCGGTTATCAGGCATCCGGGCACGCACGCGCCTGAACGAACTGGTCGAGCGCAGTCTGCAGGCCGCGTTCCTGTGGGACGAAGTCAAGGACCGGCTCCACACGTCCGCTATGCGCCTTTCGGGTGGCCAGCAGCAGCGCCTGTGCCTGGCCCGCGTGCTCGCCATGGAGCCCGAAGTGATCCTGCTGGACGAACCCTGTTCAGGACTGGACCCGATCTCCACTGCCCGGATCGAAGAGGCCCTGATCGCGTTGAAAAGCAAATACACCATCGTCCTGGTCACCAACAACACGAAGCAAGCGGCGCGCGTGGCCGACATCACCGCCTTCCTGCTCCAGGGTGAATTGATCGAGGTCGGGCCGACCAGCCGGATATTTACAGCGCCCGAGGATCAAAGAACCAATGATTATGTGAGCGGAAGGTTCGGCTGAAGATGGACATCGCCATACAGATTTCAAACTTGGACCTGTTCTACGGCGCGTTCCATGCGCTCAAGAACGTGAACCTGGCGATCGAACGACGTAAAATTACGGCCCTGATCGGCCCTTCGGGTTGCGGCAAGTCCACGCTCCTGAGAGCACTGAACCGCATGAATGACCTGATCCCGGGCTGTCGGATAACCGGCGCGGTCCTCCTGGAAGGCAAGGACATTTACGGCCCGGGAATCGATGTTTGCGACCTGCGCAAGAATGTTGGCATGGTCTTCCAGCGCCCGAATCCGTTTCCATTATCCATCCGCGACAACGTGACGTTCGGTCTGCGCGTCGCCGGCCGG
>VSJD01000161.1 GCA_008636095.1 Kiritimatiellota bacterium
AGCTGGCGCGCGAAAAACGCATGGCTTTTGCCCGCCGCTGGGTTGGTCGCGAAGTGGCGGTCCTGGTTGAAGCGGTCAATGCCGCAGGGGTGGCCACCGGCTGGACGGGCGAATATTTGCCGGCGCGGATCCTGCCGCCTCCGGCGCCGGCCGGTGGCGGCCCACGCGTCCAGGCCGTGCCGGTGCGCAATCGGGTTATCCGGTTTGTACCGCGTGCGGTGGAAGGCGATACGCTGATCGGCGATCAGCCGATTGGCTGAACAGCCGATTGGCTGAAGCCTGATTTTTTTACTTGACTTGCGGGCATGGCGTAACCTATTGTCCCTTTAAGGATTAAGCCAAAAAAGCGGGTATAATTACATTCAGGAGGGAATAGTATCATGACAAAGCGGGATTTAGTTATGCGGATTGCCAAGGAAACCGGGCTGATTCAACAGGATGTGTTTGCCGTCCTTCAGAAAACGCTCGATTATATTGTGGAAAGCCTGGCCAAAGGCGAAAGTGTGGAGTTTCGTAATTTTGGCGTTTTCGAAGTGCGCATTCGCAAATCCCGCATTGGCCGGAATCCCAATCAGCCGACCCACATAGTGACGATTCCCACGCGGAAAGTGGTCAAGTTCAAGATGGGCCGGATCATGAAGGCCAAGGTGATGAAACCCGTCAAATCATGACGACGGAAGCCGCTCATTTTGAGGCGCCACGCGGCATGCGGGATTTCTATCCCGCAGAGATGACCGTCCGCAACGCGATTTTTGAGGCATGGGTCCGTTCCGCCCGTGCCTTCGGTTTTGCCCAATATGATGCCTGTGTTGTGGAATCGCTCGACCTGCTCAAACGTAAGGGCGGCGAGGAAATCGTCGAGCAAATCTACGCCTTTAAAGACAAGAGCAACCGGGACTTGGCCCTGCGTCCCGAGATGACGCCAACCCTGGCCCGCATGATTGCAGCCCGGCAGGGTCAACTTGCCTTCCCCTTGAAATGGTTCGCCGTTGCCCAGTGTTTCCGGTATGAGCGCATGAGCCGTGGGCGCAAGCGGGAGCATTATCAATGGAACCTGGATGTGGTCGGCGAGGTGGCTTTATCTGCGGAAGTCGAAGTGCTGGCCTGCGCCGCCCATGCCCTGAGTCTGCTCGGCTTGAATGCGGGGGAGGTCAAGATTCATCTTAGCAGTCGTGCCCTGCTGGCTGATTTGCTGGCGAAGGCCGGTATCCCGCCAGCCTTTCATGCGGCCACCTTTCTGGCGCTCGACAAACGTGGCAAGCTGGAGGATGCAGATATCCGGCGCCTGCTCCAGGAATCCGGACTGGATGCCGCGGCCATTGAGGCGGTGTTCCGGATCGTCGGTATTCAATCGCTGGACCAGGCCACCGCCATGCTTGGTGAACAGACCCCTTCCCTGGCGGCGGTGCAAACGTTGTTCCGGTTGGCTAACGAATATGATTTTGGAGCGATGCTTTTGTTTGACATCGGCGTGGTGCGGGGGCTGGGCTATTACACCGGCATGGTGTTTGAAGCGTTTGATGCCGAACGGAAATTCCGGGCGCTCTTTGGCGGTGGCCGGTACGATAATCTGCTGGGTGACGTCGGCGGGACGCCCATGACCGCCGTCGGCCTGGGATTTGGCGACGTGGTAATTACTGAACTGTTGGCCGATAAGGGGCGCCTGGCCGGTCTACAGGCCAAGCTGAATTGCGCCGTGGGCTACATGGAGGATCTTCAGCAGTCGGTTGCGCGGCAACTCGTACGCGCGTTGCGCCGTAGCGCTCAGAGTGTGGATATGGCGCTGCATGCCGAGAAACCCAGGCAATTTTTCGGGCGGGTCGGCAAGGGTGAATTTCAGAAAGCGGTTTTTGTGGGGCCCGATGACGTGGCCCGGGGCACCGTGCGCATTAAGAATCTGGATGACCGCACGGAGGAGGAAAAGTCTCTGACAGACCTGCTGGCAATAGTTCAACCATGACCTCCAAAGAACGC
The DNA here is from genome assembly GCA_008636095.1 of Kiritimatiellota bacterium. Classification (GTDB taxonomy): domain Bacteria; phylum Verrucomicrobiota; class Kiritimatiellia; order JAAZAB01; family JAAZAB01; genus VSJD01. Next base: position 1,975 of record VSJD01000161.1, read on the forward strand.
GTGTTAATGGCGTTTGCCCACGAGGAACCCGATCGTGTCCCAGCATGGTGCGGGGCCTCGGTGGAATTCTGGATCAAGGCCAAACGGGCCTTGAATCTGGATGACGAAGGCTTGCGCCGCCGCTTCGGGGACGATTTCAGGCGCATCTGGCCGCGCCCTGTCGGGGAGAACACCGGCCGAACGCCTTTTGGCATTCAGCGGGCCGGCTATGGCTATGGCCAACCGCTGGATCATCCGCTGGCGGAAGCCACACTCAAGGATGTCGATGCTTATCCCTGGCCCGATCCGGCGATGATGGATGTTTCCCGTATGGGCGCGGAGGCGGAAGCCTACGGCGGCCGCTAT
>VSJD01000019.1 GCA_008636095.1 Kiritimatiellota bacterium
GCTTCCTCCGGCTTCACTTCCTCTTCCACGTGCGGCATTAGTACCGATGCAACGGCAATGTCCGGGGCGGTGAGCATCATCATCTTTTTCGGGTCAATTTTCAGGTCGCGTACAAAAAGGCTGTTGCCAATTTTCAGCTGACTGACATCCAGGACAAATTCCTTGACGATATCCATCGGCAGGCATTCCACATCCACAGTACGCAGAAGGTGCTCCAGGACGCCGCCTTCCTGGGTGACGCCAAGCGGCTCGCCCGTCAACCGGATGGTGACCGGCACGCGCAGTTTGCGGGTAAGTGAGATTTCGAGGAAGTCCACGTGCATCAGGTGGTCCTGAATATGATCACGCTGAACGTCCTTCAACAAGACTTTGCGGGGGGCGTCTTTGTCCACCGTGAGGTCCATAATCAGGTTTTCGTCCGCCCGGTGCCGGAGTAAGAGCTCGAACTCATGCCGTTTGAGCTGGATGGGTTGGGATTGGCCCTGGGCGCCATAGACGATGCCGGGCAACCAGCCGTCTTTGCGCAGGCGGCTCACGCGGCGCGAGCCGCGGATATCGCGTTTATTTGCCGACAGTTTAATGGTATCTATTTCCTGAACCATGAATATCTCCCCTATAGACTAAATGTTGAACAAGGACGACACCGACTGATTGTTGTGAATTCGCCGGATAGCTTCCGCGAACAATTCGGCCACTGACAGTACGTGCACGGGCAACGTGTTGGGCGTCATCCTTAACGGCACGCTATCCGTCACAACAAATTCCTGAATGGCCGACTGCTTCAGGCGCTCGTAGGCCTCCGGAATGAAGACGGCGTGGGTGACTGCCGCGACAATATTGCGGGCGCCCGCTGCTTTCAGGAGCTTGGCGGCCGCGCAGAGTGTGCCGCCGGTCGTAATAAGATCGTCCACCAGGATGCAGGTTTTGCCCTTAACATTGCCGACCAGGTTATAGGATTCAACCTCCGTTGGGCTGACGCGCTGTTTGGCCACGATCGCCAAGCCCGAGTTCAGAAGGCGCGAGTATTGATAGGCCATCTTCATGCCGCCGGGATCGGGGGATACCACTACCAGATCGGCGAGCGTTTTTTCGCGCAGGTATTTCACGATTACCGGGGTGGCGTAAAGGTGATCCACGGGAATATCGAAGAACCCCTGGATTTGCTGGGCGTGAAAATCCATGGCCAACAGCCGGCTTGTACCGGCGGCCACCAGCAGGTTGGCCACGAGCTTGGCCGTGATTGGCACGCGCGGCTGGTCCTTGCGGTCCTGGCGCGCATACCCGTAAAAGGGCATGACTGCCGTGATGCGCGCTGCCGAAGCGCGCCGCATGGCGTCAATCACGATCAGGAGTTCCATGACGTGCTCATTCGGCGGATAGCAGGTGGGTTGTATGATGAACACATCCTGGCCACGGATGTTGTCGTCGATTTTTACTGCGATTTCGCCGTCAGGAAATCGGTTGATTTCGATATGGCCAAGCGCAACTCCCAAATTGTGGGCGATGCCCTCGGCCAATGCCGGATTAGCGCTACCAGTAAAAACTTTAAACATAATTTCCTTCCAGCGGCATTGCCCGACCAGGATTCGAACCTAGACTCTGGCCTCCAAAGGGCCGTGTGCTGCCATTACACCATCGGGCAGACCGACACAAAATCAATAATACGAGCGCCCGCCGGATGTCATTTGATATCGGAGACGGTCAAATCGCCTGCGCCACACACGTCCATGCCGGGCACCCGATGGATTTACGCAGGCGCCTGCCCAAGGCATGCCCCTGATCTGCATCCTGAACCAGCGTGTACAGGGTTGAGCCCGAACCTGTTAACTGTACACCAAGAGCTCCGGCAGACTCAAGTTTTTTTTTAATCAACTCAAGGAGCGGGTATTTCTGGAATACCGTTGCCTGGAGCGCATTATAGAGGCCGTCGGCGACCTGTGCCGGCACACCCTGTTCCAATCCGGAAACAACCTGGTGAAACTTACCTGCCGGGGGCGTGGATGTCAAGCCGGTCTTATACCGCGTGTAGATGTCGGTGGTGGAAACGGCGAGTCCCGGATATACCAGGAGCAACCACAAGGGATTCTGCGTGTGGCGGCGAATGGGTGTAAGCTG
>VSJD01000084.1 GCA_008636095.1 Kiritimatiellota bacterium
GCCCCTGATCCGCTCCCAATTCGGCGGCCCCGGCCTTTCCATGCTCTGCGCTTCCCTCATCCTCGGCGTCATGGTACTGCCCACCATTGTCAGTATTTCCACCGATGTCCTTGCCAGCGTGCCGAATGCCTATCGCGAAGGAGCGCTCGCGCTGGGCGCAACCCGCTGGCAGAGCGTGCACATGGTAATCCTTAAGGCCGGGCGTTCAGGCATCGTAGCCGCCGTGATTCTCGGCATGGGGCGCGCCATTGGGGAAACCATGGCCGTGATCATGGTGGCCGGCAACACGGTTCAGCTTCCCCACTCGGCGCTCGATTCCGTGTGCACGCTCACGGCCAAGATTGCCATGGAAATGGGGTCTGCGACCGGCGCGCATCGTCAGGCGCTGTTTGCCATTGGCGTCGTCCTCTTTCTCATGATCATGATGTTTAATGCCTTGGCCATGACGGCCATCAAGACAAGGTTTGCCAGAAAATGAGAATTCCACCCCGAAATATGCAAGCGCTTGCCGTGACGCTCCTGGGCGGAGCCACCGGCCTGACGCTGGCCATTCTTATCTTTGTCATTGTGTTTATCCTGGGTAAAGGCCTGCCAGTGATCAGCCTGGGCTTCCTTTTCGACAATCCCCAGGATATGGGCAAAACCGGCGGTATTTTCCCCACGCTGGTGGGCACCTTGATCCTCCCGCTTGTGGCCATTTTCATTGCCTTGCCGGCTGGCGTTGGCACGGCCGTCTATCTCAGTGAATATACCGTGGAGAATCCGGCCACCCGCATTATCCGTTTTGGAACCGATTGCCTGGCCGGGATCCCGTCGATCATCTTCGGGCTGTTTGGTTTCATTTTCTTTGTCACTATCCTGAAAATGGGCTGGTGCATTCTATCCGGTGCGCTGACCCTGGCGATCATGATCCTCCCCACCATCATCCGGACCTCGGAAGAGGCGATCAAAGCCGTACCGGCCAGCTATCGAGAAGTCAGCTGTTCACTCGGTGCCACGCGCTGGGAAACGGTCCTGAAGGTGGTCCTGCCGAATGCCCTGCCCGGGATCGTGACCGGCGTCATGTTGAGTATCGGCCGTTGCATCGGCGAAACCGCCGCCGTGATTTTCACCGCGGGCGCTTCGCTGCGCCTGCCGCATTCGTTGTTCGATTCGACCCGGACCATGGCCGTCCACTTTTATATCCTGGCGCGGGAAGGCATCTCCAACGAAAACGCCTATGGCACCGCCGCCGTGCTGATCATTTCGGTTCTACTGGTAAACTCGCTTTCCTACTGGATGATGAACCGGTTTATTGCGCGAAGGACCAAATGACGGATGCCGTTAAAATAGCGAATCGGAACTTCAGTGTCTTCTACGGCGCAATCCGGGCCCTGCGCGGTATTACGCTGGACGTGCGGGCGCATCAGATTCTCGGCATCATCGGGCCCGCCGGTTCCGGAAAAACTGCGCTGTTGCGCGCCATGAACCGCCTGAACGATTTGAACCCGAACTGCCGCGTGGTGGGCCAAATCCTGCTGGACGGCGAAGACATCTACCAGCCGGACTTCGACGTGGTCCGCCTTCGGAAACGGGTGGGCATGGTGTTTGCCCTGCCGGTGCCGCTTCCCCTGAGCCTGTTTGACAACATCGTCTACGGTCCCCGGTTATCAGGCATCCGGGCACGCACGCGCCTGAACGAACTGGTCGAGCGCAGTCTGCAGGCCGCGTTCCTGTGGGACGAAGTCAAGGACCGGCTCCACACGTCCGCTATGCGCCTTTCGGGTGGCCAGCAGCAGCGCCTGTGCCTGGCCCGCGTGCTCGCCATGGAGCCCGAAGTGATCCTGCTGGACGAACCCTGTTCAGGACTGGACCCGATCTCCACTGCCCGGATCGAAGAGGCCCTGATCGCGTTGAAAAGCAAATACACCATCGTCCTGGTCACCAACAACACGAAGCAAGCGGCGCGCGTGGCCGACATCACCGCCTTCCTGCTCCAGGGTGAATTGGTCGAGGTCGGGCCGACCAGCCGGATATTTACAGCGCCCGAGGATCAAAGAACCAATGATTATGTGAGCGGAAGGTTCGGCTGAAGATGGACATCGCCATACAGATTTCAAA